>DATEOX010000237.1:0-3402 GCA_035273585.1 Thermoanaerobaculia bacterium | reverse complement strand
ACGGCGACGCGCGGTTCCCGACGCTCGACGTGTTCTACGCCTGAGCACCGCACGCACGCCTCCAGATCGGCGGCACGCCGTTTCTGCCGCCGGTCACCGAAGACGTCCCGCTGGACCTGATCGAGACCAGGACGTTCGGCTCACGGGTCATCTACGAGCGCTACGGCCGCGCCCGCGATCAGTCGGACTGATACCGCCGTCCGAGTCATCCCGCCCCTACGGCCGACCCAGAGGAGCTGAAGTCCGCACAGGTCCGGCGGAGTGTCGCTTCACGCGAGGCCCAATAGCCACCGCTCGCTCAGAGTGACTCGGGCAGGCCGAACCAGGGGAACACGGAGCCGTCGAAGGTCACGATGTCCGCGACCTCGCCGTCCACGATGCGGACGACGTCGAGGGCCATCGGGGAGTAGCCGTCGTCGCCGGGCTTGCGCACGTAGTTCGCCACCGCCGGCTGGCGGTTGGCGCGGGTGACCAGGCAGCGGAGGGAGCCGAATGCCTCCGACCCGAAGCCGCCGTCGATCCAGGCCTGGACGACCTCCTCACGGCCCTGCCAGAGGCCGGGCTGGGGCGGCATCGAGAAGCGGACGTCCTCGCTCAGGAGCCGCTTGAGGGCGATCGGGTCCGGTCCCTCGCTGTACTCGACGTAGCGGTCCAGAAGCTTGCGCTCGGCCGCCGTCACGTCGGTATCGGACGGCCACTCCTCGCGGTGCTCGGGCAGGTGGTCGCCCATCGCTGCCCGCGCGCGCTGGAGAGCGCTGTTGACGGCGGGCACGCTCGTCTCGAGCACGCTCGCGGTCTCCTTGGCAGAGAGGCCGAGCACGTCCCGCAGGATCAGCACCGCGCGCTGCAGCGGGACCAGGCGCTGGATCGCGACGAGGTAGGCCAGCTCGATCGTCTCCTTCGAGACGACGGTGGCCTCCGGGTCGTCGCCGGCGCCCACGAGCTCTTCCAACAGCTCGTCGGGATAGGGCTGTAGCCACAGCACCTCACCGTTCGCGGACACGGTGCGGGGGCGCTTGTCGAGGGCGTCCAGGCAGGCGTTTGTCGCGATCCTGTAGAGCCAGGCGCGGAGCGAGGAGCGGCCTTCGAACGTCTGACGCCGGCGCCACGCGCGCAGGAAGGTTTCCTGGACGAGATCCTCGGACTCCTCGAAGGAGCCGAGCATCCGGTAACAGTGGACGTGGAGCTCGCGCCGATAGCGCTGCACGCTGGCGGTGAACGAGCGGCGGTCGAGCGGTGTGTTGGGATCTTGCGTCGTGGGGGTCATGTTCGTGTGACGGCCGGCACCGCGAAAAATCATCGCGCCTGGGCAGCGCAGGGATCCCGCTGGACATCGATGTTCACCGCTCCGGCTCCGATGCCGCCTCGACGACGTAGCCGTCCGGGTCGCGGCACTTGACGCTCACCTGGTCTGAACAGACTCCGAGTTGCCGACAGGTGCGGCTCGTCTCGGCTCATCTTGCGGGCACCGTAGACGAGGTCGGCCGGGGGGCGCCCGGCCGTCGTTCGTCCGGTGTCGGCGCGGTGGTGGTTGGAGGAGGTGATGTAGGCGTCGAGGTGGCGCTTGAGGCCGGTGTAGCCGGGGGACGTGGAAGCGGGCGAAGGCCGGTCGCCAGCACGCTTCGAGGATCGTGCGGCGCAGGCGTTCGACGTGGCCGTTGGTCTGCGGGCGTCCGGCGCGGATGCGGCTGTGACGGGCGCCAAGCTCCTGCAGGCAGGCGCCGAAGGCCAGGGCGCGGAACTCGTTGCTGTTGTCGGACAGCACCCGCTCAAGCCGCCATCCGGCGGCGTACAGCTCGCGGGCAACGCGGCGCGCCCGCGCGGTGGTGCGCGACGGTCGGGCCGCTGGCCGGAGCGCTGACGAGGTCGATCTCGACAGACAGAGGCTGTCGGGAGAACCTGGAGTCAGTTCAGCCTAAGCGCCGACGCGACGCCAAGAAGGGATCTGGCGAAGCTCCTTCCCGAATTTCGTAGGGCGCGTCCGGTTTCGGCCGATCCCGTTCGTCCTCCTGATGTAGCGCACAAACGACACCGGAGGAGCACCGCCATGCGCAGGCTCATCGAATCCACCCTCGTCTCCCTTGACGGCGTCATCGAAGCGCCGGAACGCTGGGCGATCTTCGACGAGGAGGCCACCCAGAGGTCCATGCAGGAGCTGGACAACTACGACGGCTTCGTCATGGGCCGCGTCACCTACGAACGGTTCCGCGACAACTGGGGCGCCGGGGGCAACCCTTACCTCGACCGCATCGGCGCCATGCCGAAGTACGTCGCCTCCCGGTCCCTCACCGAGGTGAGCTGGAACGCCACCCTCCTCGGCCCCGACGTCGTCACGGCAATCCGGGACCTCAAGGCGCAGCGGGGGAAGGATCTCATCAAGTACGGCACCAGCCGCCTTGACGCCACGCTGCTGCGCGCGGGCCTCGTCGACGAGCTTCGCCTGTGGGTCATGCCCGTGGTCGTCGGCAGCGGTCAGCGCATCTTCGAGGACGCCGATGCCGCGTCGCTGGAGCTGACGCTCACCGACGTCTGCAGGCTGCGCAACGGCTCGGCCGTCCTCACCTACGTCCCGAGCGGAGGTGGACGATGACTACGCCGAGCCCGTACATCGAGCCGCCCACCATCCCCGAGGGCATGGCCGTTGCGGCATACCGACGGGCACGGCTCCTGCGGAACGAGCCCGTGGGGCTGCACCTGCTCCCGGCTGGGCCGCCTGGCGGCCGCGGGAGCGTGATCTGCGCATGTCCGCGATCGAGCTTTATGCCCAGCTTCGCCGGCTAGAGCCCGAGCGCGTCGCCGCCTCGGTCGAGGCGCTCGCAAGCGACGCGGCCGACATCGCCGACCTCGACGATGAGATCAGCGATGCGAGATCTGCCTATGTCGGCGCCGCGGTGACGGAGATAGCGACGCTGCGCGCCGAGCTTTGCGGGCCGCAAGTTGGCTGATCGTCCGCTCACGCGGCGCCCCCTCTTCTGTGCATTCCCTACCAGACCCCACCAGACCACTGGAGGCCCAATGACGTCTCAATCCACACATGTCAATCGCTGGCGGGCGTTCGCATTGCTGGCGGTGGCGTTCTTCATGGCGGTCATCGATCTGACGATTGTCAACGTCTCGCTGCCGACGATCGGCCGCGACCTGCATTTCTCCCAGACCAACCTGCAATGGGTCGTGACCGTGTACGCGCTGACGTTCGGCGGGTTCTTGCTGCTCGGCGGCCGGGCCGCAGATCTGCTCGGCCGCCGCCGCATCCTGATGCTTGGGATCGGGCTGTTCAGCGCCGCGTCGCTGGCCGCTGCGCTGGCAACTGGTGCCGGGTTCATGATCGGAGCCCGGGCGGTCCAGGGGATCGGAGCCGCGATCATGCTGCCCGCAGCGCTGTCGATCGTGATGAACATGTTC
>DATEOX010000236.1:0-6001 GCA_035273585.1 Thermoanaerobaculia bacterium | reverse complement strand
TCCCGCGCCGCCCGTCCGCCACGAGCAGCCCGCGCTCCTGGAGCATGCGGTACGCCGCCGCCACCGTGGCCGGGCTCACCCGCAGCTCCGCGGCGAGAGCGCGGACCGGCGGGAGGTTCTCGCCCGCGCCGACCTTCCCGGCGGCGATCGCCTCCTCGATCGAGCGGGTGATCTTGACGGCGGTGTCGCCATGGACATATCTTTGTACTGTCACGAAATCAGATTGTACTAGAACAAAGGTGAAATGAGCAACGCACTGCAGACCGAGCGCACCACCGTCCGCCGCCTTCCCAAGCGCGGCCTCTACGACCGGGAGATCATCCACGCCATCCTCGACGAGGCGCTGATCTGCCACGTCGGCTTCGTCGTCGACGGCGCCCCGGTGGTCATCCCCACCATCCATACCCGCGTCGACGACACGCTCTACTTCCACGGCTCGGCCGCCAGCCGGATGCTCCGCTCGTTGCGCGGCGGCGTCGAGGCTTGCGTCACCGTGACCCTCCTCGACGGCCTCGTCCTGGCCCGCTCGGCGTTCCATCACTCCATGAACTACCGCTCCGCCGTCGTGTTCGGCACGGCGCGGGAGGTGACGGACGCCGCCGAGAAGTGGCGGGCACTCGAGGCGCTCGTCGAGCACGTCGCCCGCGGCCGCTCCGCCGACGTTCGCCCGCCGAACGAGAAGGAGCTCCGCCAGACTCTGGTGCTGGCGCTGCCGATCGAGGAAGCCTCGGCCAAGGTGCGCACCGGCGGCCCGGTCGATGACGACGAGGACTACGCGCTGCCGATCTGGGCCGGCGTCCTCCCGCTGCGCCTCGTCCCGCAGTCGCCATTGCCGGACGAGCGGCTGCGGCCGGGCATCGGCATCCCCGCGTACGTGGACGACTACAAGCGGCGATAGGCGCGCGGGCGTCCCGCCCGCCAGCGGCGGCACGTCTCGTGCCTCCCGGGATCGCGCGTACGTGAACTGGCGGTGCGTCTCGTGCCGCCGGGCGGGGACGCCCGCCGGTTGTGGGCGGGACGCCCGCTCACCCTCTCCGCAGTTTGCGCGAGCCGCTGCCGCTGCGGTTCGACGGGGCGGGCGGGGCGGGGGTGGGCACCGTGTCCGTCGCGCTCCACGGCGGGACGATGCCGTTCATCCGCGCGTAGGCCACCGACTGGCCGAGATGCTCGTGCAGGTGGTTGAGCATCATCATGTACACGTTCCGGCGCGAGGTGTCGTTGCCGTAGAGCTTGACCGTCCGCTCGAAGTCGGGGTCGCTCTTCACGATCTGGCGGACGTGATCGAATGAGCGCTGCAGCTCGGCCAGCACCTTCTTCTTCTCCGTGATCTTCTCGATCTCCTTCGGCATCTCCGCCGGCGGCTGCACGCCGAGGAACGTGGCCAGGTAGTAGTTCCCGCCGGCGATGTGGGTGAAGACCTCGCTGACCGAGCGCACGCCGTCCGCCGGGCGCCAGGAGTACTTCTCGGCGGGCACCGCTGCGGCGAGGTCGACGATCTTCTTCTGCACCTCGTCGAGGTCGCCCAGGAACTCGTCGCGGAAGCTCGGCGCCTTGGCCGCGGACTTCGCCGCCGGCTGCCCGAGGGCGGCGGCGGACAGACAGAGGGCGAGCAGGAGGAAAAGGGGGCGGCGGACCATGGCCGACATTGTACGCGGCCTGTCGAATGTCCCTTGATTGACACTTTAGATCTTGCTACACTATCGAGCCATGGGGCGGGAGGTGCTGGTGCCGAGCGTTTTCCAGGCAATTGCCGATCCGACGCGGCGGCAGTTGCTGGAGATGCTGGGGGAGGGGGACCGGACGGTCGGGGAGCTGGCGGATGCGTTCGACGTCACGCTCTCGGCCATCTCGCAGCACCTGCGCGTGCTGCGGCTCGCCGGCCTCGTCTCCGAGGAGCGGCAGGGGAGGCAGCGCGTGTACCGGCTCAATCCCGAGCAGTTGGACGAGGTGAACGCCTGGGTGACGCGCAGCGTGGAGGCGTTCTGGCGCCGGCGGTTGGCAGGCTTGGGAGAGCAGCTTTAGAGGAACGAAAGGCGTTGTCGGCAACCCCACTGACAACCGACAACCGACAACGGTTTTTCGGACGAGGAGCCTGAATGAACCGAGACGTAACGATCGAGCAGACCTACCCCCATCCGCCGGAGAAAGTGTGGCGGGCCATCGCCGACCCCGAGATCCTCGGGACCTGGCTGATGAAGAACGACATGAAGCCGGAGGTCGGCCATCAGTTCCAGTTCCGGGCGAAGCCGCAGCGCGGCTGGAACGGCATCGTCGACTGCCGCGTCGTCGAGGCCGACCCGCCGCGCAGGCTGGCCTACACCTGGACCGGCTCCTGGGGCGAGTCGCTCGTCGTCTTCACCCTCACGCCGGTGCCGGAAGGGACGCGTTTGCGGCTCGAGCATCGCGGCTTCGGCGGCGTCCGCGGCGTGCTCCTCAGCTTCGTCCTCGGCGCGGGCTGGAAGAAGAAGATCAGGGAAGTGCTGCCGGACCTCATCGCCCGGCTTCAGAAGGAGGAAGCATGATGAAGAAGTTCTCGCACGTGACCGTATTGGTGAAGGATCAGGACGAGGCGCTGCGCTGGTACACGGAGAAGCTCGGCTTCACGAAGAAGCAGGACGAGGCGTTCGGCCCCGGCATGCGCTGGCTGACCGTCGCCGTACCCGGCGACGACCTGGAGGTCGTCCTGCAGAAGCCCGATGCCGACCGCCTGCCGCTCGTCGGCAGGGGAACACCGTGGGTGATCGATACGGATGACTGCCGCGCCGACTACGACCGCCTCCGCGCGCAGGGCGTCGAGTTCCCCAATCCGCCGAGCGAGATGCCGTGGGGGACGTCCGCCGTGTTCCACGATCTGTACGGGAACATGTTCAACCTCGTGCAGCGGAGATAGCGGCGACAACGACTATCATCCCCGCATGCCTACACGAAAAGCAGAAGCTCAATGGCAAGGCTCGCTGCGCGACGGCAGCGGCACGATGAAGCTCGGCAGCGGCGCATTCGAGGGCAAGTACTCCTTCGGCACGCGCTTCGAGGGGGCACCGGGGACGAACCCCGAGGAGCTGATCGGCGCGGCGCATGCGGGGTGCTTCTCCATGGCGCTCTCCGCGGCGCTCGGGAAAGCCGGCTACCAGCCGACGCGCATCCATACGACGGCGGCCGTCCATCTGGAGATGGTGGGGGAGGGGTTCGGCATCACCCGCATCGACCTCGACTGCGAGGCCGACGTGCCGGGCATCAGCGACGAGGAGTTCCAGCAGACGGCCAGGGGGGCGAAGGAGAACTGCCCCGTCTCCAAGGCGCTCGCGGCGGTGGGGAACATCACTCTGAGCGCACGCCTCGTGTCATCCTGAGCGCCGCAGAGCGCGAAGGATCTCCCGGCAAGCGCGAGGAGATCCTTCGCCGTCTTTGCGGCTCAGGATGACACGGGGCGGGATTACGCCGTACTACCCAGGGGTTCAGGCCGAACGGATGAAGTTCACCGACAAGCTGCAGTACCTCCGGTACCTCGTGGACAAGCGGGGGATGAAGCCGGTCTACCTCATCATCGGCCTGACCTACGACTGCAACTCGTTCTGCCGCACCTGCTTCAACTGGGAGCAACTCCGCAAGAACAAGGAGCACGAGCTCTCCCTCGCCGAGCTGCAGCAGACCCTCAGCACCCTCGGCGATCTGCTCTTCGTCGTGATGAGCGGCGGCGAGCCGTTTCTCCGCCGCGACCTTCCCGAAGTCTGCGAGACGCTGGCGAAGAAGAACCACACCAAGCAGATCACCATCCCGACCGGCGCCATCGCCAGCGACCTCATCGCGCGCTCGACCGAGGCCACGCTGCAGAAGTGCCCCGACACGCAGATCGTGGTCAACCTTTCCATCGATCACATCGGCGAGAAGCACGACTGGATCCGCGGCGTGCCGGGCAACTACGAGAAGGCGAAGAAGACCTACGCCGCGCTGATGCCGCTCAAGGAAAAGTATGGCAACCTCACCGTCAACGTGCACACCTGCCTGTGCACCTACAACGTCGACGGCCTCGAGGAGATGTTCATCGGCGTGAAGCGCGACTTCCCCCAGGTCTCGTTCCACTCCTTCGAGATGCTCCGCGGCGACCAGCCGGACAAGAACATCCAGCCCATCACGACGCAGCGCTACCGCGAGGTGCTGCCGCGGCTGGAGGAGTACTGGGCCACCTACGCACACTACGACAGCTTCCTCAAGTTCGTGAAGATCTACTCGCGGCGGATGGAGCTGGCGGTGCTGGAGCAGGAGACGCAGGTGCGGCCGTGCCACGCCGGCTACGTCTCGGGCGTCCTCGACGCGCGGGGCGAGGTGCGGATGTGCGAGCTGCGCGACGCCGTCGGCAACGTGAAGGACACCGGCTACGACTTCTCGAAGCTCTGGTTCTCCGAGGCCGCGGACAAGCAGCGGGCGTCGATCAAGGCGAAGGAGTGCCACTGCACGCACTCCTGCTTCATGTCCTCCTCGCTCGTCTTCGACTGGCGGACGTGGGGGACGTATTTCGCCTCGACGGTGGTGAACTTCCTCAGCGCCGCGTGAGCAACGTCGCCATCGTCGGCCCGGTCTATCCGTATCGCGCCGGCATCGCCTACTGCACCACCGAGCTTGCCAAACGCCTCGGCGCGGACGTCTTCTCCTTCAGCCGCCAGTACCCGCGCTTCCTCTACCCGGGCGGCGATGACATCGACCCGACGCTCCCTCGCGCCGACGCGCGGTTCGACATCGACGTGATGAACCCCTGGACATGGATGCGCGCCGGCTGGCGGTTGCGCAAATACGACGCGGTGATCTTCGTCTGGTGGATCTGGGTCTGGGCGCTGCCGTACCGGGTGATGATGGCCCTCCTGCCGCGCGGCACGCGGGTCATCCTGCAGTGCCACAACATCGGGGACAAGGAGCCGGCCTGGTGGAAGCGGGCGCTGACGAACATCGTGCTGCGCCGCGGACGCGTCCTCGTCACGCACGCGGTGCCCGAAGCGGCCGAGGCATGGAAGCGCTCGCGAGGCCGGCGCGTGGTGCGCTCGTTCCTGCCGGTGCACGAGCTGGGCGGCGCGATCCCCACGCGCGAAGAGGCCCGCAAGACGCTGAAGGTCGACGGCGACGTGGCGCTCTTCTTCGGCCACGTCCGTCCGTTCAAGGGGCTGGACATCGCGTTGCGCGCGTGGCGCGAGCTGCGATCCGATGTCACGCTGCTCGTGGCCGGGGAGGCGTGGTGGAACGCCGCGGATGACTACCGCAAGCTCGCCACGGAGAAGGTCCGCTTCGACTTTCGCTTCATCCCCGACGCGGAGATCGCCACCTGGTTCGCCGCGGCGGACGTCGTCCTCGCGCCGTACCGCATCGAGGCCCAGAGCGGCGTCGCCCTCACCGCCTTCCACTTCGCCCGGCCGGTGATCGCCACGCGCGTCGGCGGCCTGCCGGAGATCATCGAGGAAGGCCGCAACGGGATGCTCATCCCGCCCGAGGATCCGTCCGCGCTGGCGAAAGCGGTCGAGGCCTTCTTCGCGCGCAGCGATCGCGCGGAGATGGAGCGACACGCCGCGGCCTCGGCGCGTAAGTACTCGTGGGAGGAATACGCGGCGCTGTTCCGGCGCTTGGTGACCGGCGGATGAAGTTCAACCCCAGGCGGTTCAAAGTCGGCCTCGAGCTCACCTCGAAGTGCAATCTGCGCTGCGGGATGTGTCCGCTGCCGGTCCTGCGCCGGCCGTACGAGGACATGGAGTGGCCGCTGGTGGAAAAGGCCGAGCGCGAGATCCACGGCCTCGGTCTCAAGCTCAAGTGGCTGCACGAGATGGGGGAGCCGCTGCTCTACTCCCGGATCGACGACGCCATCCGCCTCTTCCCCGAGGCATCGCTGTCGACGAACGGCCTGGTGCTGACCGAGGAGGTGGGGGCGAAGCTGCTCAACTCGCCGCTCAAGCGCATCCGCATCTGCGTCGACTCCATCGATCCGAAGGTCTATCCGCAGCTCCGCACCGGCGGCGACTTT
>DATEOX010000235.1:0-4852 GCA_035273585.1 Thermoanaerobaculia bacterium | reverse complement strand
CTCCGCCGTCGGCGCGCGGTTCTCGCGGCCGAGGACGTAGACGCGCGGCGTGGCGGCGCCGAGGAACGAGCCGACGTTCGGCGTCACGCCGCGGCGGACGAGAGAGTCGAGGTACTCGCGCAGCGTCGTCCAGTCGACGTCGTATTTCAGATCGCCCTGCGAGTCGAGGATCTCCTTCCTCATCGCCGGCGTGAGCGGTCCCATCGACTCCCCCTCGCCGAAGATCTCCGTCGTGACGCCCTGCAGCGTGTCCGACATCGCCCTGCCGTCGACCAGCAGCGTCTCCTGCGCCTGGCTCATCACGTTGATGAGCCCCGGCGCGACGGCCAGGCCGTGCACGTCGAGCTCCGTCCGCCCGCGCCCCTGCACCATGCCGACGGCGGCGATGCGGTCGCCGCGGATGGCCACGTCGCCGCGCACGGGCGGGCGTCCGCTGCCGTCGTAGAGCATACCGTTGCGGATGACCGTGTCGTATTGCAACGACGAGCAGGCGGTGAGGAGGAGCGCGCAGAAGAGGCCGGCAATCACTCGCATGGCGGGCGAGTATAGCTGCCGAAAAGCGAGTCCCAGACCGGGAAGAGCATGGCGAAGTTACCGCGATGCTCGCTGTGATGCAGGCCGTGATGGCGCGGGCTGATGATCAGTCGTCCGGCAATGCCGTACGACCAGCTCGTGCCGAGGTGGGCGAAGACCTCGAGCCAGAGCAGGGCGGCGAAGAGGAGCAGCGGCAGCGGCGCACCGGCGACGCGCAGCAGCGCGAACGGCGCGATGCGCACGAGCGACATCCAGGCGAGGTCGAGAAGGTGGAAGCGGAACGCGGCGAGCGGCCCGAGGACCGGCGTCGAGTGGTGCACGCGATGGAAGCGCCACAGCAGCGGCGAGGCGTGCGCGGCGCGGTGGGCCCAGTAGGCGAGGAAGTCGCCGGCAATGATGGAGACGATGAGCGGCACGGCGTAGCGCGGCGGGCCGGCGAGCGAGGCCAGGCCGCCGCGGATCAGGGAGGGGAGGGCGAGGGAGGTGATGCCCGTCGCGTAGAGCGCGAGGTAGAGCACGTCGGTGAGCTTCTCGCGCATCGGGCCTATGATACGGGGATGCTGATGCTGCTGCTGTTGGACGTCCCGGTCGAGCCGCGGCTGCCGGAGCCGACCTCGCCGTGGATCATCGGGCTGATCACCCTCTCGGCGATCGGCGCCGCCGCGGTGGTGCTGACGGTGCGCAGGCGCCGGCAGCGGCCGCCGGCATGACGCTGGCCGTCGCCTTCGCCCTCACGATCCTCATCGAGGGGCTCATTGCGGCGGCGGTGCTGCGGCGGTGGGTGTGGTGGGACGACGCGATCGTGCAGCTCACCACCTGGCCGCTGGCCATCGTGCTCTGGCGCATCCTGTACTGGATCGTGGCCGTGGAAGTGCTGGTGGTCATCGCCGAGGTATTTCTGTGGCGCGCGCTGCGCAGGATGTCGTGGCCGCGGGCGATCCTGCTGTCGGTCGTGGCGAACACGGCAAGCGCGTTGCTCGGGTCGTGGCTGTTGTGATCGAGCAGACGAAGATCGGCCGCATCGTGGTCCCGCCGCATGTGCCGCGCGGCTTCACGCTCTTCTACACCACCATCGACATCGATGGGCGCCTGGACGAGGAGCGGGCGCGGGTGCTGATGGAAGTCGCCGGAAGCAAAGCGCTCAACACCTGCAACCAGGTGCACGGCGCGACCGTGACGCGCGCGCGGAGCGGGAAGAGCTGGTCCGAATGTGACAGATGCGACGCGCTTTTCACTGACAGGAAAAGCGTCGGGCTCGGCATTAAGGTTGCAGATTGCCTCCCGGTCACGATGGTCGATCCTGCTCATTCCGTCATTGCAAACATTCACTCCGGCTGGCGCGGCGCGGTGCAGCGGATCACCTCCGCCACCCTCGACGCGCTGGAGCGCGATACGGCCTTCGAGCCGGCCGCCGCACGGGCGTTTCTAGGCCCGAGCATCCGCGTCTGCTGCTTCGAGGTGGGCGAAGAAGTGGCCACGCAGTTCCCGCAGCAGTTCGTGGAGCGGAGCAAGCCGAAGCCGCACGTCGACATCGTCGCATTCACGAAAGGCATCCTCGAAGCGCGCGGCATCAGCGACATCATCGACACCGGCCTCTGCACGCGCTGCGACGGCTCGATCTTCCACTCCTTCCGCCGTGACGGAAAAACGGGCGGGCGCAATCTCGCCCTCGTCGCCCAATGAACGGCGCCCAATAAATGCCCATCAACTTCAGCCCGCGTCTCCCCAAGCGCCGCACCGTCTTCCGCGTCCTGACCATCTCGGTCCTCGTCTTCTTCGTCGCCTTCACCGCGGTCGGGCTCTATGTCTACAAGCAGTCGGTCGGCAAGTTCGAGCTGCGCCGCCTCTCGCTCCCCACGCGCATCTTCGCCGACTACACGCCGCTCCGCGCCGGCGTCTCGATGGCCCCCGACGACCTCCTGGAGAAGCTCGACCGCCTCGGCTACCGCAACGTCGACAAGCTGACTCAGGCCGGCGACTACGTGCCGGGCAAGGGAGCGGTGGACATCTACACGCGCCCCTTCAGCCATCCGAGCGGCAAGTACGAGGCGCAGCAGATCCACGTAGCCTTCAACGGCGCGGCCATCGCGTCGGTCACGGCGACCGGCAACAACGTCGAGACCGCGGCGCTCGAGCCGGAGTTGCTGACGTCGATCCTCAGCGACCAACTGGAGAATCGCCGCCCGGCGCAACTGAGCACCATTCCGAAGACGCTGCAGGAGGCGGTCGTCGTGACGGAAGACGTCCGCTTCTGGCACCACCCGGGCGTCGATCCGATTGGCATCTTCCGCGCCGGCTTCCGCAACCTTCGCGCGCGCGGCGTCTCGGAGGGCGCCTCGACGCTCACCCAGCAGCTGGTGAAGAACTACTACCTGACCAGCGAGCGGACCTGGAAGCGGAAGATCGTCGAGGCCTTCATGGCCGTGATCCTCGACGCGAAGTACTCCAAGCCGGAGATCCTCGAGGCCTACCTCAACGACATCTACCTCGGGCGCAACCGCTCGATCTCCATCATCGGCGTGGGGGAGGCCTCCCGCTTCTACTTCGGCAAGCCGGTCTCCGAGGTCACGGTGCCGGAGGCCGCGCTGCTGGCGGGCATCATCCGCAGCCCGAACAACAACTCGCCGTTCGCCAACCCGCAGCGCGCGCTGGAGCGCCGGTCGACGGTGCTCCAGTTGATGCTGAGGAACAAGAAGATCGACCAGGCGCAGTACGACGCGGCGATGGCCGCGCCGCTGCCGAAGAAGCCGTTCCGCGACCGCAGCGGCCTGACCTCCATCCCGTTCTACGTCGACCGCGTGCTGCAGGAGATGTCCCGCGACTACGGCATCAAGGACGTGAAGGGGCGCGGGCTGCAGATCTACACGGCCATCGACCTCGCCGCGCAGGACAACGCCACGCACACGCTGGAGGCGGGGCTGCGCAACCTGGAGCGGTCGAGCCGCCGCCTGCGCCGCCGCGACAATCCGCTGGAAGGGGCGCTGATCCACGTCGACGTGCCGACGGGCGAGATTCGCGCGCTGGTGGGCGGCCGCAACTACGACCGCTCGCAGTTCAACCGCGCGCTGAACTCCAAGCGCCTGGTCGGCTCGCTCTTCAAGCCGTTCGTCTACCTGACCGCGTTCGAGCCGAGCCTCTCGCGGCAGAACATCACGCCGGCCACGCTCGTCAGCGACACGCGCTTCGTCCTCAAGCGCCGCTTCTCCGACGACTGGTCGCCCCGCAACTACGACGACAGCTATCACGGCACGATCACGGTGCGCGAGGCGCTGGAGCAGTCGCTCAACTCGGCGTCGGTGCGCATCGGCCTGGCCTGCGGCATCGAGCCGATCCTGAAGACGGCCAAGACGCTCGGCATCGACGAGGCGATCGAGGACAACCCGGCCGTGATCCTCGGAGCGGTGGGCATCCCGCCGATCCAGATGGCCGACTCGTATTCGACCCTCGCCCGCCAGGGCTCGCGCCTCCCGCTGCGTACCATCCGCTTCGTCACGGATGATCGCGGCCGGGTGATGGCCGGCGCCGAGGAGCTGAAGGGGGTGCAGGTCTTCCCCGCGCGCGACGTCTTCGTGCTCACCGACTGCATGAAGGGCGTGGTCGACCGCGGCACCGCCGCCGGCGCGCGCTCGCTCGGCTTCCGCAAGGTTGCGGCGGGCAAGACGGGGACGACGAACGACAAGCGCGACGCCTGGTTCATCGGCTTCACCCCGCAGACCCTTGGCCTGGTCTGGATCGGCTTCGATGACAACGCGCCGGTCGGCATCTCCGGCGGCGAAGGGGCGGTGCCGATCTGGACGCGCTACATGCTCGCCGCGACGGCAGGACAGCCGAATGTCGACTTCCCCGCGCCGGCGAACATCGCCTTCGCGGAGATCGACGAGACGAGCGGCGGCCTGGCCGTGCCCGAGTGCCCGCCCCGCGCCGTGGTGAACCAGGCCTTCAAGGCCGGGACACAGCCCGGCAACCCCTGCCCGCTCCATTCGCCGCAAGCCGTCGCCCCGGCCTTCGGCGCAGTCGACCAGTTCGGCAACCCGATCGCGCTCGATACGATGGGCGCCACTTCGACGGAAGGCGGCTTCGTGCCGCCTCCGCCCGATTCCACACTGACGGGCGGCGTCTTCCGCACCGATACCGCGCCGCCTCCGCTGCCTCCGCCGCTGCCGCAGCCCCTCCCCCCGCCCGAGCCGCAGCCGCCGACCGACACGCAGCCGCAGCCGTCCACGAACACGAGCGAGCCGCCGCCGTCGACGAATACGAGTCCGCCGCCGCCCACGCCACCGACGAATACGTAGGCGCGCGGGCGTCCCGCCCGCCAGCG
>DATEOX010000234.1:0-7279 GCA_035273585.1 Thermoanaerobaculia bacterium | reverse complement strand
CAACGCCTCGATCTCCATCTCCGCCTTCAGGTTCACCTGGTAGTCGTTCTCGGCCAGGAGCTTGTCCTTCGAGGACTGCCGGTTCTGGCTCATCATGATGATCGGCGCCTGGATGGCGGCGAGCGTGGAGAGGCAGAGGTTGAGGAGGATGAACGGGTAGGGATCGAACTTCGCCAGGTTGACGATGTTGATCATCATCCAGACCAGCATCACGCCGCCGAAGAGGAAGATGAACGGCCAGGAGCCGCCGAACTTGGCCACCTTGTCCGCGACGCGCTGTCCCATCGTGAGCTTGTCCTCGGCCTCCTCCAGCACGTTGCGCGAGACCTGGCGGGACATCAGCTCGTTCGTCTGGCGGAGGCGCTCGCTCATCTCGGCGATGATGCGCAGCGCGGCGGGCGGGTTCTTGTTCACGAAGTCGACCAGGTCCTCGCGGTCGAGGCGGATGAGGCGCGAGCTCTTCGCCGCGGTGGCCGTGGCCGAGCGCGGCGCGCCGTCGAAGAGGGAGAGCTCGCCGAAGTACTGGCCATTGAAGAGCGCTGCGAGCATGACCTTCCCCCGCCCCTCGCCGTACGAGATCTCGACCGCGCCATCCTCGATGATGAACATCGACGACCCTTCGTCGCCTTGGCGGAAAATGACATCGCCGTCGGCGTAGTCGATCGACTCGAGGCGGTTGCTCAGCGAGTCGAGGTCGTCCCGCGTCAGCGACTCGAAGAGCGGGATGTGCGCGAGCAGTTCCGCGTGGCGGCCGTCCATCGGGAGAAAGAGTACCCGAAGTGTCATCCTGAGTCGCGCAGACGACGAAGGATCCCTACCGATCTTGCGGTACGGGTCCTTCGCCCTCTGCGGGCTCAGGATGACAGGCTAGCCGTGCTCTTCTTCGAGCCTCTGCTCGTGGGCTCCCAGCAGGTCGCTTCTGGTGATGATTCCCACCACCCGCCGGGGGTCGGCGCGCTCGACGACCGGCAGGCGTCCGACGTTCTCCCGGACCATGAGGTCGGCCGCCTCGCGGAGCGACGAGTCGAGGAAAGCGACGGCGGGCGGGCGGCGGAGGAGGTCGGCGATGCGCGTCTCGGGCGGAACGCCCATGAAGTCGCGTCTCGTGACGACGCCGAGGAGGTTGCCGCCGGCATCGACGACGGGGAAGCCCTGATGCGTGGCCACGATGGACAGCGCCTCGCCGGCGGTGCCGTCGGCGCGCAGCGTCACGACCTCGCGCGAGCAGGCGTCGGCGACGTGCAGCGTATCGAGATAGTCGGCCGCGTATTCGGCCGGGACGCGCACGCCGCGGCGGGCCAGCTTCTCGGTCATGATCGTGTTGCGCATCAGCAGCGACGACACGAGGTAGCCGGCCGTGCAGCCGCCGAGGAGGGGGAGAAGGCCGAGCGGCTGGAGGGTCGTCTCGAAGGCGAAGACGACCGAGGCGAGCAGCGCGCGCGAGGCGCCGGCGAACATTGCGGCCATGCCGACCAGCGCGCAGATGCGCGGATCGATGCCGGAGTGCGGCAGCGACCAGGCCAGCAGCTCGCCCACCGCGATTCCCGCGCCGCCGCCGATGGTGAAGAGAGGCGCGAGCGTGCCGCCGCTCGTCCCGCTGCCGAGGGAGATCGACCACGAGACGAACTTCATCAGACAGAGGAAGACCACCGCCGTGCCGATGAGGCGCCCGCTGAGCATCCCCTCGATGTTGTCGTAGCCGACGCCGAGCGTCCGCGGCGCGAAGTAGCCGACGATCCCGACGGCGATGCCGCCCAGGGCCGGCCACCACATCCAATGGACGGGCAGCTTCTCGAAGAGGTCCTCGACCCAATAGACGGCGCGCGTGACGTAGACGGACAGCCAGCCGACCACCGCGCCGACGAGGGTGTAGCAAGCCAGCGCCGTCTCCGTCGGGCGGGCCAGCAGCGGCATGGCGAAGGCGGACGTGACGCCGGTGAAGAAGATGCGCACCGCCGTCGCGGCGGCGCTGGCCAGGGCGACGGGGATGATCGACCGCGGGCGCAACTCGAACAGCAGCAGCTCCACCGCGAGCAGGACGGCCGAGACGGGGCTGCCGAACGTCGCGGCCATGCCCGCCGCGGCGCCGGCGGCGAGCAGCACTTTCCGCTCCGCGGCCGTGGTCCGGACGAACTGCCCGAGCACGGACCCCATCGCTCCGCCGGTGGCGATGATCGGCCCCTCGGCGCCGAACGGGCCGCCGGTGCCGATGGAGATCGCGGCGGAGAGCGGCTTGAGGAACGTGATGCGCGGCGGGATGCGGCTCTCGTTGAGCAGCACCTGCTCCATCGCCTCCGGGATGCCATGGCCGCGGATGGCCTTCGACCCCCAGCGCGCCATCGCGCCGACGATCAGGCCGCCGACGACCGGCACGAGGATCACGCCCAAGCCGAGGCGGTTGTCCGCGGGCGAGGTGAAGGCGGCGGAGAGCCGGCCGTAGAAGGCGAGGTTGGTGACGAAGCCGATGATGCGGATCAGCCCCTGGGCGATGAACCCGGTGGCGATGGCCAGGATGACGGCCCAGGCGCAGAGGAGGACGACGCGCCGGTCGACGGTGGCGCGCTCGATCGGGACCCGCGCGGTGTCGAGCGCCGGGCCCATCGAGGGCGCCACCGGCACGCCCTCCGTCGTCGCACCGCGCTCCACTTCCAGATCGCTCATGGCCTCGCCTTCCGCTTCTTCTGCTTCGGCTCATCCTCGAACAGCATCGGCGCGGCGGTGCTGCCGGCGCCCATCGCGTCGACGAGGCGGGCGAAGGTGTTGGCGAAGCGCTTCCGCTCCGAGGGCGGGAGGGACTCGATGACGTCGAGGAGCTGCGACTGCGGAGGCGGCGGCGCGCTCACCAGCGCCACGCGTCCGGACCGGGTGAGGGTGAGGACGAGCCGCCGCGCATCATCCTCCGCGCGGCGCCGCTCGATGAGCCCCGCCTCGGCCAGCCGGGTCACGACGACGGAGACCGAGCTCTGGTCGGTGCGCGTCCGCTCCGCCAGCTCGTTGAGCGAGAGCTCCGGCGTCTTCCCCAGCTCGTTCAGCACGAAGAGCTGCGCCGCGGAGAGCCCCACCTGCGTCTGCGCCGCCCGGTCCGAGAGCCGCAGCAGCCGGACCAGGCGCCGCACGGAGTCGAG
Organism: Thermoanaerobaculia bacterium; assembly: GCA_035273585.1. GTDB lineage: Bacteria > Acidobacteriota > Thermoanaerobaculia > Gp7-AA8 > Gp7-AA8 > JAFAVZ01. The sequence goes on along the minus strand of DATEOX010000234.1, from coordinate 4,154 downwards.
GATGCGCTGGGAGTCGGTCATGTGGCGGGGGGGATTATATGGGAGACCAAGCAGTTGCTGGTTGCTAGTTGCTGGTTGCTAGTAGGACACCCGGCCGGACCTCTCCACTAGCAACCAGCAACTAGCAACCAGCAACTATTTTCTCCCCACCACATCCAACACCGTCGGGGCGATCAGCAGCGACGCAGGATCCTGCTCCGCGGCCAGCCACGACTGGCGGATCTCGGCGGCCATCTCTTCATTGAACGGCGGGAGTTTCGCGTACTGGTCGAGCACGCCGAGGTAGTAGTCGGTCAGCCATTTCCAGACGTTGGAGCCCGGATGGCCGGTCTTGATCGTGGGCGTGATGTCCACCGTCTGTAATCCGGCCGCGGAAAATGAACGCGGTAATTCCGCCCCGATATTGGAGCGCGCGTCCTGTGTGGCGAAAAACGCGCGGTCGGCGGCTTTGAACGCGTCCCAAGACGGCGGCAGCGGCACGAGGCAGAACGTGTCGCGGTAATAATCCTGGATTGCAATCATTCCGCCCGGCTTCAATGCGCCCACGAGCTCGAGCAGATGTGCGACCGGGTCATGCAGGAAGAGGAATACCCAGCGGGCGAAGATCAGGTCGTATGTATTCGCCGGCAGCGCCACGTCTTGCAGTTTTTCAGTCCAGATGCGGCCCGGGCCGAAGCCGTCCTGCTTTGTGACTCCTATAAGAGACTTACTGAAGGAAGCCGACTGTTCCACCGCATCGACCGGACCCTGCACGCGGCGGCGCAGCTCCATGTGCACGGAGCCGGCGCCCGGTCCGATCTCCAGCACGCGCCACCCCGCACCGATGCCGAGGCGGTCGAAGAGGGCGTGGGAGACCGGGTCCCACAAACGGGCCTGGAAGCGGAGGCGCTCCGCCTCGCGGGTGGAATCGCCGAGAAGGTAGTGATGGGGCTCGCTCATGGCACCATGCTATCCTCGCCGCGCTTCAGCCATGACGGAACAAAAGAGCGGCCCCGAGGAGGTCGACGAGCGCGCCATCGCCCGTAAGTTCGGCCTGCGCGAGCTCGTCTACCCGGACAGCGAGCAGCTCAAGGTCCTCTCCCAATTTCTCTCCAATGCGGTGGAGACGGGCAAGTGCGGACCGGTGCCCAAGACGGCGGTCATCGCCATGTTGGAGTTCCTGCAGGGGACGCTCAACCGGCAGCACATCACCAAGAGCCCGACCATGTCCCCGGCGGAGTTCGACGTGCTGCAGACGCCGTATTACCTCGCCGCGCGCATCATCGGGAAGCTGGCGCGTGAGAAAAAGGAAGCGGCCTCGAAAAAGGGGAAGCTCTACCAGACCACCTACCTGACCCTGAATCAATTCATCGAATTGCTGCGCAATCTGCTCGACCCGGGCTGCTATTGGCTGCGCATGAAGACGGTTCCGGACGGGATCCAGGAAGTGATGGAAGTATTGTGGGATTTCGCACTGCTTTATCCTGATGCGCGCCGCAAAGGCCGCGCATTGTAAAATCCGCCTCACATTTCGATGACCACGCCACCCGGAGGACGGATGTCCCGCTATCTCCAGAAGATCTCGCTCAAGCCCTACAGTGACACGGAGATCTGGACGGGATGGGAGCTGGAAGGCCGCAGCGGCGAGATCGAAGGGCTGATCCTCGCCGACGGCATGTCTCCCACGGAGCTCGAGCGCCTCGGCGTCACGGAGTTCCAGAAGATCCCCGCCGAGTATCTCGACTCCGGCGAGTTCCGCCCCCGGGAGCCGTGACGCTGGCCCGCGAAGACCACTACCGCAAGCTGGAGCGGATGTACCTCGCCGCGCCGGTCACGCGCTGGTACGGCGGCATCGGCATCGCTGTCGCCGACGGCGCCGCCCAGGTGACGATCGCCGTGCGCGAGGAGCTCTTCCACGCGGCCGGCGCGGTGCACGGCTCGGTCTACTTCCGCGCCCTCGACGACGCGGCGTTCTTCGCCGCCAACTCGCGCGTCGAAGAGACGCTCGTCCTCACCGTGTCGTTCCACCTCCACCTGACGCGCCCCGTCTCCGCCGGCACGCTCCGCTCCACGGCGCGCGTGATTCACGAGAGCGGCCGCCTGCTCCTCGCCGAGGCAGAGTTGGCCGATGATGATGGGCGGCTGCTGGCCAAAGGGAGCGGCACGTTCAGCCGCAGCAACATCGCGCTGCGGCCGGAGATCGGGTACGCATGACGAAGAGCTACGACCGCGCCTACTTCGACCGCTGGTACCGCGGACGGAACCGCGTCCACGGCGAAGGCGAAGTGCGGCGCAAGGTGACGCTCGCCCTGGCCACCACCGAGTACTTTTTGAGAAGGCCGGTGCGGACCGTGCTCGACGTCGGCTGCGGCGAGGGGGCCTGGCTCCCCCACCTCCGCGCTCTCCGCCCGCGCGTCTCCTACCTCGGCATCGACCCGTCCGATTACGTCGTGGAGCGCTTCGGCGAGGAGCGGAACATCCGCAAGGGGGCCTTCGGCGCGCTCGGGTCGCTGCGGCTCAAGGCCTCGTACGACCTCATCGTCTGCTCGGACGTGCTCCATTACGTCCCGGAGGCGGACATCGCCAGCGGCATCGAGGAGATCGTCCACCTGCTCGACGGCCTGGCGTTCCTCGAGGTGCTGACGAAGGAGGACGACATCATCGGCGACCTGGAAGGGCTGATGAAGCGCCCCGCCGCCTGGTACCGGAAGACGTTCGCCCGCGCCGGCCTGGTGCAGGTCGGAGCGTATTGCTGGGTGGGCCCGACGCTGGAGGACTCGGTGTCGGCATTGGAGCGGTGTTGAGGGGCGAAAACCGTTGTCAGTTGTCGGTTGTCAGTAGATCCACCGACAACTGATGACCGACAACCGACAACGGTTTTCATCCCAGTGCTACGCTCCCCCACATGCGCTTCACCATCGCACTCGACCTCCAAGACCTCCGCGAGCGGCTCCTCCGGACGCGCTGGCCGGATCAGGCGGACGGCGACCTGCAGGAGATCGTCCGCTACTGGGCGGATGGCTTCGACTGGGAGGCGCAGCAGGCGCGGCTCAACCGCTTCGAGCATCACATCGAGGACGGCATCCACTTCATCCATGCGAGGGGCGGCGCGAACGCAATCCCGCTGATGCTCATCCACGGCTGGCCCGGCTCCTTCGTCGAGTTCATCGACATGATCCCGATGCTGCAGGGACCGTTCGAGCTGATCATCCCCTCGCTGCCGGGCTACGGCTTCTCCTCGAAGCCGACGGAGCCGGGGATGTCGAACGCGCGCATCGCGGAGCTGTTCCTGAAGCTGATGTCGCGGCTCGGCCACGAGCGCTTCGTTGCGCAGGGCGGGGATTGGGGGGCGGGCGTCGCCACCTGGATGGCCATCAAGGATCCGAAGCGCCTGACGGCCATCCATCTGAACTACATCCCCGGCTCCTACGCGCCGGTCATCGACGCGCCGCTGACGCCCGAGGAACAGCGGTTCCTGGAGGACAAGGCGCGCTGGGGCGATGAGTCGGGGGCGTACGGCCACGTGCAGCGCACCCGTCCGCTCACGCTCGCCTACGGCCTGAACGACTCGCCGGCCGCGCTCGCGGCGTGGATCCTGGAGAAGTTCCGCGAGTGGGCCGACCCGGCCAGCCAACTCTCCGTTGATCACCTCCTGACGAACATCACCATCTACTGGGCAACGGAGACGATCCACTCCTCCATCCGTCTGTATCGCGAGTCGGCGGCCACGCCGCTGCGCGACGTGCGCGTCGACGTGCCGACCGCCGTGGCACACTTCCCGCTCGAGGCGCCGTTTCCGCCGCGGTCGTACATCGAGCGCGGATATGACCTGCGCCGCTTCACGGAGCAGTCCGCCGGCGGCCACTTCGCCGCACTGGAGCAGCCGGAGCTGTTGGCGAAAGACATCCGGGAGTTTTTGGGCGCGTAACACGGACCTGCCGTACCATTGCTTCGGGTCAGCTCCGTCATGTCCGAAAAGATCAAGTTCTCCCTCGCGATCCTCGCGTCGTCCGCCGCCGGCTCGGTGCTGTGGTGGACGCTCCAGAAGCCGCACGTCCTCGAAGCGCGCCCGCCGCGCAGCTTGCCGCGCCAGACGGTCGTGCTCACGCCCGTCCCCGAGGCCCCGCCGCTCGAGGAGCCGGCACCGCAGCCGACGCTGGTCGAAGTCGACACGG
>DATEOX010000233.1:0-34243 GCA_035273585.1 Thermoanaerobaculia bacterium | reverse complement strand
GGGAGGGGCGGGAGCAGTTTTGGCACAACCGACCGCCCAACCGACCGCAACGATCAGCAACAGGCAATACGAAACCCTCTTCATCCCACCCTCCGGATCCACCGCACACCGACCTGCTCGAACCCTGCCCGCTCGAAGAATTCACGCGCCTCGCCCGGCTCCTCGACGACCAGCGCGCCGCCCGACTGCCGGGCCGCTTCCTCCAGCATGAACCGCCCGATCCGTTTCCGCCGTAAATCGCTGGTTACGAAGAGATTCTCGACCCGCAGGGCATCGCCGCCGGCGGGCGTCACGGCCAGCACGGCGACCAGTTCTCCGACCAGTTTTCCGATGTAGCCGCGCTCCGGGACGTATCCCAGCAATGCCTGGACCGGCTCCTGGTCGGCGGGCTGCATCGGACGGACGAAAAGGCGCTGTCCCTTCATGCCTGATGACTGATTCTAAATGCTTTTACAGCATGAAGACTCGTCAAATAATTCTTGACAAAACCCCCCGGCCGCATACACTGCGAACACTCCTCTCCAGGAAAATCAGCAACGAAAGTGTGACAAACATGAACGTGCAGCAGGCGATCGCCGATTTTCTTCAGCACGGCCAGGCAGTGCGGAATCTCTCCGACCGCACGTTGCGCGCGTATCAGTCGGATCTGACCCAGTTCCACGCGGCGATCAATGACACCAAGATGGTGGACATCACGCCCGAGGACCTCGATGGTTATCTCGACAAGCTTGGTACGGGGCCGTACCGCGATACGTCCATCCGCCGCAAGGTTGCGGCGCTGAAAGTCTTCTTTCGTTATCTGGAGGAGCAGGGGATCGTCCACGAGTCGCCCGCCCGCAAGCTGAAGATCAAGCGCCCGGTCGAGAGCCGCGTCCCGACCGTCCTCTCCTCCCGCGAGATCCGGGCCCTCCTCTCCGCCCCGAAGCAGCAGATCGCCGACCTGGCCGCGATGCGCGACCAGTCGCCCGGCGGCCGGAACCGCTACTTCTGCTCCGTGCGCGACAACATCATCCTGGAGCTGCTCTTCTCCACCGGCATCCGCATCGGGGAGCTCGTGGCGCTGAACGTCGGCGATGTCGATCTCGAGCGCAAACAGATCCAGATCACCGGCCGCGCCACGCGGGGCCGCATCGTGCCGATCACGTCGGACGCCGTCTCCGCGGCCATGACGAACTACCTCGATCTCCGCTCCGAGCGGACGCTGGAGACGAGCGCGCTCTTCGTCGGCCGCTCCGGCACGCGCCTGACCATCTACTCGATCGAGAACATCTTCAAGAAGCACGTCCGCCTCGCCGAGATCAAGCGCCACATCACCCCGCACGCGCTGCGCCACACGATGGCCGCCATGCTCGTCTCCTCCGGCACCGACATCCGCGAGGTGCAGGAGATCCTCGGGCACGCCTCGATCCTCTCGACGCAGGTGTACACGAAGCTGCCCATTCAGAAGGGGCGCCGTCCGCACATCATGATGGACCCGAGCGTCGGCGCGATGCCGAAGCTGACCATCAAGAAGCGCTGACCTGTCATCCTGAGCCGCGAAGACGGCGAAGGATCTCCGGGCAAGAGCGAGGAGATCCTTCGCTTCGCTCAGGATGACACGGCCTCTACGTACACCATCGGCACGGTCATCCTCAGCGGCCCTTGCTGATCGAGGCGCCGCTCCAGCTCCGCGAACACCGTCTCCTCGTCCGCCGGGTCGACCACCGCCCGCCACCCCATCAGGAACCAGTAGACGAGCGGATGCCGTAGCAGCGCGGAACCGTCGAGGAAGCGCAGCGCAAACGAGCGCTCCACCACGCGCATGACGGCGAAGCCCGCGGTTTCGATGCGTTCCCGTAAGGACGCTACGTCGCCGCGGTGCGCCTCGTTCGCCTCCAGCCGCTCGCGGTATCGCTCCGGAACGACGGAGCGGAAGACGTCGTAGAGCTCGGCCATGTGGCCGCGCACGTTGGTGGTCAGCACCAGCCGCGCGTCTCGTCTCGCGACCCGGGCACATTCGCGGAACACCGCGTCGGGATCGTCGAAGTTGTTGATGCCGAGGTTGGAGACGATCAGGTCGAACGATGCGTTGCGGAACGGCAGCTTGTGACCGTCGCCTTCGACGAGATCCGCGTTGCGCAGGCCCTGAAATGCGATCCGCTTCTGCGCGCGGTGGAGCGCGCTGCTCCAGACGTCGATGCCGGTGAAGCGCCCCTTCGCGCCGTGCATGCTGGCCAGCTCGATGAGCGGCAGCCCGGTGGCGCACCCGACGTCCAGCGCCCGGATGCCCGGCCGCAGCTCCAGCTCGTCGAGCATGAGGAAGGCGAAGCGCGCGCCCCACAGCGTCGCTTCGTCGAAGACCGGCGCCAGCTCGTCCATGTCCACGCGCCGGCGCAGGTAGTCGGTCAACGCGTGTACTCCAGCCGGCCGTCGAGAGGGTTGGCGAAGCCGGCTGCGCCGTCGCCGACCAGCACCTCGTCCGTCGTCCACACTTCCGTCGTCCCCTCGGGCGTCAGTACCGCGGCCTGCCGGTGCGGATGCGTGCGGCGCGACGAGTAGTGGATGACGTAGCTCCTGCGCGTCAGCCGCTCGTCCTCCACCGGTCCGCCGCCGTGCATCAGCGCCGAATGCCAGACGAACGCCTCGCCGCGCTTCGGCGCGAACATCTTCGCCTCCAGCCCGCGCCGGGCCATCTCCTGGTCGTGGAAGCGCATCGCCCTGGCCACGTCGTCCGCGCCCATCCGCGCGTAGTCGTAGACGTACTGGCCGGGGGCGAACTCGTAGAACGGCATCTTGTGCGAGCCCGGCACGTACAGCAGCGCGCCGGAGCGCGGGTCGATGTCCTCCAGCGCGATCCACACCGCGGCCAGGTGGCCGAAGAGCGGCGTCGGGACGACGATCGAGTCGCGATGCAAAGCCTGCTGGCTGCCGTACTCGAAGAAGAGCGACTGCGTCGCCACCGGCTCCTCGCCCAGGATGAGCGACATCCAGCGATGGATGCGCCGGTCGAGGTAGAGCCGCCGCGCGACTTCCGAATACGAGTGGATGTCGTGGATGCGGTACTTTGGCTTCCGGTCGCGCGCCGGGTCGGCATCGCGGAAGCGCTTCGGCGGCGTGTCGTACGCCATCGTGACGTTCGCCGGCCGCTCGCTCCACAAACGATCGACGTCGTTCTCGAACGCCTTCGCATCGTCGGCGCTCAAATCCGTCGGGAACAAAAAGTATCCCTCGTCCGCGAACTGCGCGAGATTCTCCGCCTCGGCGGCCGTGATCGCGCCGGCGCGACGTTTCTGCTCGATCTGCTCGTGCGCGTCGGGCAGATCGAGCCAGATCGCGCCTGGGATGAGAGGGTCAGCCGCCATCCGCGCGAGTATAGCCGCCTGTCATTCTGAGCCGCGCAGACGGCGAAGAATCTCCCGGCGCTTGCGAGGAGATCCTTCGCCGTCTTCGCGCCTCAGGATGACAGGTGGGGCGGCAACCGACACGCCCCGCACGCGTATAACCACACCATGTTGTCCATCGAATCGGTCTCCAAGCGCTTCTCATCCGGCAATTACGGCGTCCGCGACGTCTCCCTCGTCGCCCGCGGCGGCGTCCTCGGCCTGCTCGGTCCGAACGGCGCCGGCAAGACGACCCTCATGCAGATGATCGCCACCATCACCCGCCCGACCTCCGGCCGCATCCTCTTCCGCGACGTCGACCTGGCCAAAAATCCGGACGAGCTGCGCCGCCGCCTCGGCTACCTCCCGCAGGACTTCGGCGTCTACGACAACCTCACCGCCTTCGAGTTCCTCAGCTACTTCGCCGCGCTCAAAGGCGTGCACGACAGGAAGCGCATCGGCGAGATGCTCGAGACCGTGAACCTGCATACCGTCGCCAGGCGGACCATCGGCGGCTTCTCCGGCGGCATGAAGCAGCGCCTTGGCATCGCCCAGGCGCTGATCAACGACCCGGAGCTGGTCATCGTCGACGAGCCGACGGCCGGCCTCGACCCGGAGGAGCGCGTCCGCTTTCGCAACGTCCTCTCCGACATCGGCTTCGGCAAGCTGGTCATCCTCTCCACGCACATCGTCAGCGACATCGAGTCGATCGCCACCGAGATCGCCATCATGAAGGAGGGCTCGCTCGTGGCCCTGGCCACGCCCGAGGCGCTGCTGCGCGGCTGCGACGGCATGGTGTGGGAGCTGGTCGTGACCTCCGAGCAGTTCGACGAGGTGCGGCGGACGATGCGCGTCTCGAGCGCGGTGCGCAAGCCGGACGGCGTGCACGTGCGCGTGGTCAGCCCGATGCCGCCCGCCGGCGCGCGTGCGGCCGAGCCGACCCTCGAGGACGCCTTCCTGCACACCATGGGCTACGCGCCCGGCGTGAAGGCCGCGGCATGATCGAGCGCATTGCGGCCATCGTTCGCGCGGACTTTTTGATCCGCTTCAGGCGCGTGTCGACGGTCGTCGTCTTCCTGCTCCTCAGCGCGATGGCGTACGTCTGGGTGCCCGACCCGCGCACCGGCCGCGCGCTCATCCAGATCGATGGACACCGCGCCCTCTACAACTCCGCTGCCATCGGCATGGCTACCGCGCTCCTCGGTACGATCTTCATCGGTCTCTTCGGCTTCTACGTCATCAGCAACGCGTTGCGCCGGGACGTGCAGTCGCGCTGCGGCTTCGTCATCGCCTCCACCACCGTGCGCAACGGCGAGTACCTACTCGGCAAGTTCGTCGGCAACGTCGTCTTCCTGGTCACCTTCGTGGCCGGTTACATGGTGACGTCGATGGCCATGCTCGTCGTGCGCGGCGAGGCGCCGCTCGAGCCGTGGACGTTCTTCCTCCAGTACCTCTACACCATCCCGCCGGCAATCGTCTTCGTCTCCGCGCTGGCCATCCTCTTCGAGTCCATCCCCTGGCTCTCCGGCAAATTCGGCGACGTCGTTTACTTCTTCCTCTGGGCCTCGTCCCTCGGCGTCGTGGCCTCGATGATCGAGAAGGGGGCCGACCCCGGCATTGCCGGCTTCTTCGACTTTTCCGGATTCGGCTATCTCATGGACCAGATGCACAACGCGTTTCACACGAACTCGCTCTCCATCGGCTCGTCGAGCTTCGATGCCGCCAAGCCCGTCATCGTCTTCCCGGGCCTGACCATGCCCTTCGCCTGGATGGTGCGCCGCGTCGCCGCGATGCTCCTCCCCCTCCCGCTCCTCGGCGTGGCGCTCGTCTTCTTCCACCGCTTCGATCCGGTGCGCGTGCGCAAGTCGGCCGACAAGGGCCGGCGCAACTGGATCGGCCGGATCAACATGCTCTTCAAGCCGTTCGCCCGCGGCCTCTTCCTCCTCGGCGCCCGCGCCGCCTCCCGCCCCACCATGCTCCGCTCCGCGTTCGCCGACGCCATGATGTCCATCGCCGCGACGCCGATCGCGGTGGCCATCGCCGCCTTCTTCGGCCTCTTCGCCTTCGCCTCTCGCGAGTCGCTCCCGCTCGCTCTCGCCGCGCTCGGCGTCCTGCTGGCTGACGTCCCCACCCGCGAGCGCCGCTCCGGCACGACCGGCCTGGTCTACTCCGCGCCGTTCCTCCGCTCCCGCTTCGTGCTCTGGAAGTTGCTGGCGATGGTCCTCCTGTCCGCGCTCCTCCTCATCGGCCCCATCATCCGCACGCCCACCCCGCAGCTCGCCGTCGGCATCCTCTTCATCTGCGCCGCCGCGGTCGCGCTCGGCGTGATCAGCGGCAACCCGAAGGCGTTCATCGTGGCCTACCTCACATTCTGGTACGTCTCGACGAACGACCACGGCCTCACCCCCGCCCTCGACTTCGCCGGCGCCTACGGCAAGGCGACGCCGGCCGTGACCGCCGTCTACCTGATGCTCGCCATGACGTTCGTGATCGCCGCGCAGGCGATGCATGTGATGCGTTTGCGGCGCGCGTAAGCGGCCGCAGCCGCAGCCCGAGGTAGGGATTGGCTTCCGCCGACGCCCTCCTTCGTCGTGATCGACTACACGTACGTCAACGTCGAGGGATTCACGCCGAACAGCGGGAGCTGGACCACGCTCGCGGATGTGGTCTCCGTCGCGCAGAGCGGCAATGCATTCACGCTCACGATGAGCAGCGGGCCGGCGCCGCTCATCGTCTTCCTCACGCCGTCCATCTTCCGCGTCCGCTTCAATCCGGCGGCGGACTATTCGAGCGACTTCTCCGTCGCAGTCGTGCAGAGCGACTTCGGGCCGGTGAACGTGCAACTGCAGGACGCTGAGACGAAGTTCGTCCTCGACACCGGCGTCATCCGCGTGGAGATCACCAAGTCGCCGTACGCGCTGGCGGTCTATCGCGGCCAGCAACTGCTCCACTCCGACACGCCGACGTACAACATCGTCTACATCCCCGGCCAGGTGGTCACGGCGAATTTCAAGCTCGCGCCGGCGAGCGCGCTCTATTACGGCTTCGGCGAGAAGGCGGGGAGCACGCTGGCGAAGAACGACTTCGACATGACATTCTTCAATTGGGACAACTTCACCTACACGCAGGGCGGCATCCCGTCCGGCGAGCAGCCCGGCCCGCTCAATCCGGCCGAGCCTCTGTACTGCTCCGTGCCGTTTCTCATCGAGACGAACCCGCATCCCGTCGCCGGCCCGCGCTACAGCTACGGCATCTTCTTCGACAACCCGGCCCAGACGTTCTTCAATATCACCGCGAACGACTACTCCGACATGTCCGGCAAGTACTACCTCGGCGCGCTGTACGGCGACCTCAATTACTACTTCATCCATGGCGCCGAGGTGCCGGACGTGATCGACGGATACACTAGCCTGACCGGGCGGCCGGCGATGCCGCCCAAATACGCCCTCGGCTATCACCAGGGCTGCTATGGCTATTACGACGCGAACAAGGTGATGGGCGCCGCGCAGGCGTACCGCAACGCGCAGATCCCATGCGACGGCCTGCACATCGACGTTGACTTCCAGGACAACTACCGCACCTTCACCAGCAGCAACATCAAGTTCCCGAACCCGACGCAGTTCTTCGACGCGCTGCACGGCATGGGCTTCAAGTGCAGCACGAACATCACGCCGCTGGTGACGACGAACCCGCTCGACGAGAACGGCAACCAGACCGTCTACCCGGCGCTGGCCAGCGGCATGGCTCTCGGCGGCACACCGGCCGGCGCATTCATCTACGGCACGCTTGCCGATCAGGGGGAGAGCCCGAATCTCTTCATCGGCTCGGTCAATTACGGCCAGAACACCGGCCTCAATCCATTGACGCCGCCCGGCACCGCCCTCGGCTCCTTCGGCGCCTATGCCGACTTCGGGCGGGACGACGTCCGCACCTGGTGGGGCCAGCAGTACGAATACCTCTGCTCCATCGGCCTGGACATGGTCTGGCAGGACATGATGTGTCCCGCATTGGCGCAAAGCGCGAACAGCACGTTCCCGCTCGCCCTGATGATGACCTACGGCGGCCAATTCCAGCCGAACGCCACGCTGCACAATGCGTATGGTTTGATGCTGTTGCGCGCGACGTACGAGGGGCTGCAGCAGATCCGGCCCACGCAGCGGCCGTTCATCATCGCCCGCGGCGGATACGCCGGCTCGCAGCGCTACGCCGCCAACTGGACCGGCGACTCCGCGTCATCGTGGAATTTCCTCCTCGTCAACGCCGTCGAGGTGATGAACATGGGGATGGCTGGCGTGCCGCTGGCCGGCTGCGACATCGGCGGCTTCGCCAACGGCTCGCCGAGCGACCCGAGCAGCGGCACGGTGGGCGGCTCCCAGTTCGATCCACAGACCGGCACGATCGTCGGCGGCGTCACGAGCTACGAGCTCCTCACGCGCTGGATGCAGCTCGGGTCGTTCCTGCCTTGGTACCGCAATCATTATGACGGCTATACGAAGGGCTTCCAGGAGCCGTATATGTATGGCGAGCCGGTGCCGACGAACTGCCGCTTCTTCGTCCAGCTCCGCTACCGGATGATGGACACGTATTACAGCGCCATGTGGCAGTCGTCACAGACGGGGCTACCCATCACCCGCGCGCTGTTCCTCAATGATCCTGACGATCCCAACGCTTACGTCTATTGCAACGACGAATTTTTCGTCGGCCGCGACTTCCTCGTCGCGCCGATCCTCGCCCGGCACGACACCGCATCGCCGCCCACCCAGCCGGTGCGCAGCGTCTATCTGCCGGCGGGCAGCGAGTGGTATGCGTTCAAGGACAATGAATATCCGCTCGACGCGCCGGTCGCGGGCGGTACCACGATTCAGAACTGGTATGCGCCGCTCACCGGCGAGCCGCTGTTCCAGGTGCCGATGTATGTCCGCGCCGGCGCCGTCCTGCCCATGCGCGACCCGGGGCAGCAGTTCATCGATCCGTCCGTCGCCGTCCCCATCACGTTCAACATCTATCCCGGCCCCGACTCCTCGTTCGATCTGTACCTGGACGACGGCATCACCGCGGCGCCCGCGCCCTATCGCCTGGTACGCGTGAGCCATGCAGGCCAACAGGTCCGCATCCAGCGGATCGAGGACAACTACACGCCGCCCGAGTCCTTCTATTACGTCAGCTTCCTCGGCGTCGGCGCACCATCGTCGGTGACGGCGGCCGGACAGACGCTGCCGAATGCCGGCAGCGCGGACGGCCTCTCGGCCTCGAACGTGAATGCCTGGTATTACAACGCCACCATCCAGCAGACGTTCATCAAAATCTTCGACAATCAGCCGGACATCACGCTGGAAGCGCAGTTCTGACCGGAGGCCGACATGTTCCGCAGGACGTTCGAGGAAAACCCGCCGCACATCACCTTCTCCGCCGACTGGCAGCAGCGCCCGTTCGGCAACCTCGTTCCCGGCGCCACGGTGGCGATCTCGTATGATCCGAACCGCCTGCCGGCCGATCGCGACGACATCACCGCCTTTTACCGGTTTGCCCCGAACGGCCCCATCGGCAGCAAGCAGCTCGACAAGCCCACGGGCCAGCCCGTCCGCCGCTACAGCAATGATCCGGTCGAGGCGACGATGATGACCACCTCGATCGTCATTCCGGTGCACGCCGAGGAGTTGATCGTCTGGTTCCTCAATACCGGTTCGCAGTCATGGGATAGCAACTACGGCCACAATTACGTCTTCCGCTTCACCTCGATCGACATCCAGGGCGAGCACGCCACGGTGGTCGGCGGTGCCTTCGAGGTCGAGCTCACCGCCCTCCCGGTCATCGACAGCGTCGCCGTGAACTTCACCGTCACAAACGCCCCCCGCCCGTTCAGCGACTCCGTGCCGCTGAGCGCCGGCGAGATCGCAAACGGCCGCCGCCCCTGGTCCGCGCACGGCATCTCCGTCCCCCGCGGCGCCAACATCCGCTTCTCGTTCGCCTATACGGTCGACGGCCGCACATTCATCGACGACAACGACGGCGTCGGTTTCTTCGCTCCCAAGCCGCTCCCCACCCACCGCCCGGCGGCGTTCGTGGCTGCGCTGGAGGGGCCGGGGGCGTGAGAAAGGCACGGTCTTCTTACGCGGAGCGGCATTGTGTCAAGTAAAAATCGAGATTTGCGCCGCCTGTGGAAAACTGGCATCGGACTCGGCGTCTGTGCGGTTTTCCACAGCACCTCACGATGAGCAGTCCGCTTCAATCAGTTTCAGATGATCGTCCGGGTGCAGCGGTATTTGTGCACGAAGCGCGGTGGCGCGTATGTGTGCAACTGCACATAGGGAGCATGCCGCGTACCGGGAATCACTGGATGCACACATTCTGGTCGCCGGCCTGTGGAAAAGCTGCGGACGGAATTTTGGCGTTGGAAACCGGAAGTACGATGGATTCGTGCGAAACGCTCGCAAACGGCCGGCTCTCAAGGAGACAAGAGCTCTGTTGCGAGCACTCGGCCGGGTCATCGAGCGCGCCGAGAACCTCGGCGAAGATGAGTTGGTGGACGTGATCGCGATCTTCAAGACCAATATCGCTCGGCGGGCATCCCTCCAACAGGAAGGTGAACGCATCAGATCGCGAGTCGCGCGTCGCTTCCACCGTCGCTCTGGGGCCGCGTCCGGACGTCTTACAAGACCGCGGCGACGACTTGCACGTCCGGCCCTCTATCTGGTCGATGACACGCCTCGCGAGGATTAGCGAGCACTGAGATCCGACCAGCTCCGCGCGAACGGTGCCATACTGCGAGCTCATGAATGGCTCGCGCGACGCCGTGACCATCCGCGTGGGCGGCGTCTCGCTGATCGCCGGCGCGATTGCGTTCATGGTCGTGTTCTCCTTCCTCGCGTCGCGCTTCGATTACCCGAAGGTGCTCGACGGCCGCGCGGCGGACGTCTTGCCGGCGCTTCTCGCCACGGGTGACACGGGGCGGGCGGTGTGGGCGATTTACGCGCTGCTGCCGCTGGTCTGGATTCCGGCGGCGGTGGGGGCGTTTCAGGCACTCCGGGGCAGGAGCGAGGGGGCGATGCGGGTGGGGATGATGTTCGCCGTCGTCTCCTCATTGGCGATGGTCATGGGGCTGATGCGATGGCCGAGCTTTCATTGGGCGCTCGCGCATGCCTGGGCCGGCGCAGAGCCGGGCGCGCGTCCGGCTCTGGAGGCCGTGTTCAATGCCACCAACAGCTACCTCGGCAACTACATCGGCGAGTTCCTCGGCGAGCTGGCCGTCAGCGTGTTCTTCCTCTTGTCCGCGGGCGCGATGCTGACGCGCGACAGCGGGTTCGCGCAGTGGGTGGGATGGCTCGGAGTCGTCACGTCGGTGGCGGGGATGATCGGCATGTTCCGCAATGCGCTCTCGGTCGTGGCGCCTGTCGCCGCGGTGAACAACTATCTGCTGCCCGTCTGGATGATCATCTTCGGAATCTCTCTTCTTCGCTATAGCAGGAGCAATCGATGATCAGCGAATTTCGTGGCTTCCTCACCAAGACGAATGCCTTGGCGCTCGCGGTGGGCGTCATCATCGGCGCGGCGGTCGGCAACGTCGTGTCGGCACTGGTCGCCGACATCCTGATGCCGCTCATCAGCCTGGTGTTGCCGGGCAAGAGCTGGCGCGAGGCGAAGATCGTTCTTAGTCCGGACAACGCCATCCTTTATGGGCACTTCCTCGGGACGGTCATTGACTTCGTGATCATCGCGCTCGTGGTGTTCCTCATTGTGAAGTCGCTCGTGAAGCCCGTCCCGGCGCCGGCGGCGGCGCCGACCAAGAGCTGCCCGGAGTGCCTGGAGATGATTCCTCAGGCGGCGCGCCGATGCCGCGCCTGCACGGCCACGCTCACGTAGCGCCGCACAACATCGCCACCGCCTCCTGCACGTCATCCGCGATGGCGTTCGCCCCCGCACTCTCCAGCGCCGCCACGTTCGGGTAGGCGCCGCGCACGGCGACGGCGTACACGCCCGCCGCCCGCGCCATCAACACGTCCTCCGGCGAGTCGCCGATGTATGCCGCGTGCTCGGGCGGGACGGCGAGGCGCGAAAGGCACAGATGCAGCGGATCGGGGTGCGGCTTGCGGCGCTCCGTCTCGTCGCCGAACACCACATGCTCGAAGTGCTCCTGGACGCCGTGCGCCACGAGCTCGCGCGACACGCGGTCCCGCCCGCCGCTGGTGACGATCCCGCGCCGCACGCCGCGCGAGCGCAACGCGTCGAGGGCGGGGAGGGTGGCCGGCAGGAGGGACGTAGGCTCCGACGCAAAGTACGACAACCACAGAGAGTCCGCGCGTGGCCAGCAGTGAGGCGCGAGGCCGACGAGCTCGAACGTGTGATACCAGTTCGGCGAATACGTCTTCGCGTACGCCTCGCGGTCGAACGGGATCCCGAACTCGGCGAACATCCGCACATAGCAGCGGAAGCTCGCCTCGGCGGTATCGACGAGCGTGCCGTCCCAGTCGAACAGGACGGCACGCAGTGGGTGCGGGGGCTTCACCAGAGCAAGCGTAGCGCGAGCTGCACCTGGCGCGGGTCGCCCAGGCCGCTCTGCACCGTGCCGTCGAAGTTGAAGATCAGGTTCGTGACTTCCGGCCGCTTCAGGTTCTTGCTGTTGAACAGATTGAACACGTCGATGGCCGGCTGGATGATGTAGTCGCCGAACGGGAAGTTCTTCGACAGGCGCAAATCGAGCGACGAGTACTGATTGTCCTTCCGCCCGAGGTTGCGCTGGGTGACGGACCCGTCGGGGTTGATGCGGTCCTGCGGCGTTGCCGCATCCGCATTGAAGCGCTCGTTGCCGAAGACGTCCTTGCCGCAGAAGGCGCTGCTGACGACGCAGGAGAGCGACTTCGGCTGCGCCGAGCGGTACGAGTAGCGCACGTTCACGTCGACGCCGGCCGGCGCGTTGTACAGCACCCAGCCGTTGAAGCGGTGCCGCTGGTCGCGGTCGGAGTAGGCGTACTCCGCGTCGAGGTCCGTCACCTTCGCGTAGCGGAAGGAGAACGGGTCGCGCTCGTTGTCGTCATCCGACTTGTCCTTCGAGTACGTGTAATAGGCCTGGAACATCACACGATGCGACGGCCGCTTGGTCAGGCCGAGCGTCACGCCGTGATAGAGGCTCTTCGCCGTCGACTCGACCGTGGTCAGCGTGGCGATGCCGTTCGTGCCGCCCGCGCCGAGACCCGTGCCCCAGGGCGAGCCGAGGAGCGGGTCATTGCGGTTCACGAAGCGCGTGATGTGCTCGCCTTTGGCGTAGTTGTACTTCACCAGCACCGCGTAGTCCTTCACCACCTCCTGCTCCCACGACACCGAGGCCGATTTCGTCCGCGGGTTCTGGAAGTTGCGGTCGAAGACGAAGACGTCCGGATGGTCCGGATTGCCGATCTGCGACTGCGGGATGATGTTCGGATACGCCGGCACCGGCCCGAGGAACGGCGAGGCGGGGCTGCTGCGGAAGATCGTCTGGCCGCGGCTGCCGTTCGTCGAGCGCGAGGAGGCGAGGGTCAGGCCGGGGACGCGGCTGTAGTAGATGCCGGCATTGGCGCGCAGGACCTTCGTCGCGTCGCCGTTCGGGCTCCAGGAGATGCCCAGGCGCGGCTGCCACATCTCGTAATCGGATGGGATCTTGCCGTTCGACGGGAACTCCTGCCCCTTCGACGTCTTGCCGATGAACGGCGAGTAGAAGACCTGATCCGGCGGCGTGATCGGATCCGGCTCGATCTGCGCTTCCCAGCGCAGGCCGTACTGCAGGTTCAGGCTCGGCGTCACCTGCCAACTGTCCTGGGCGAACACGGCGGGCTCCGTCTGCGGGATGCTCTGCGTCCCGGCCTCTTCGACCGAGATGTTGCCCACGCCCGCCTGCTGCAGATAGAGGAGCACCGGGCCGCTGATCGTCGAGCCGGCCGGACAGACGCCGCTCTGCGACGTGCTGCCGTTCGAGCACTCGACGTAGTTCGGGTTGCGCAGGTAGTTGAGGAAGCCGTCGGTGGAGCTGAAGACGTAGCGGCCGTTGGCGAAGCCGAGGAACGTCTGCACCGAGTTCACCCGGTTGTACTCCGCGCCGAGCTTGATGGAGTGCGCCCCGCGCAAGTACGACACGTTGTCGTTCAGTTGCACGCGCGTGTCGTAGTACTTGACCGGGATGAAGAACGGCTCGCCGAAGCGGTAGCCGCGGCCGAAGTCGAACGCCGTGTCGGGCAACGGCCGGTTCTGGCCGGCGATGAGCGGCCCGTCGTAGGGGCGCGGCCGGTTCTCCTTCGCGCCCTGGAAGCGGAGCTCGTTCAGGAGCGACTGCGTCACGGTCGAGATCAGCGAGCCGGTGACGGCGTGCGAGGAGTCCTTCTCCAGGGCGTTCGCGCTGCGGCCCCACGAGTCGACGTCGAACGTGCCGTTGGCCTGCTCGGCCCAGGTGTAGTTGTAGCGGAGAGTGGCCAGGTTGCGCGCGCTGGCGTTCCAGTCGAGCTTCGTCAGCAGCACCCGCGCGTCGTTGCTGCGGACGATCGAGCCGTTCTCGTTCGGGCTGCCGAGGGCGGCCAGCGCGTCCACCACCCGCTGCTCGATGCGCGCCGGATCGGTCTGTTTCGTGGAGCGGCCGCGTTGGAAGTCGAACGCGGCGAAGTAGAACAGCTTGTCCCGCTGCAGCGGGCCGCCGAGGGTGAAGCCGGTCTGGGCCTGATTGGAGTCGAACTTCGGCGCCGTGTCGCCGCTGGGCGTCTTCCCCCGCGAGCTGAGCGCGTCGTTCTTGTAGACGAGGTGCGCCGTGCCGCTCAGGTCGTTCGTCCCCGACTTGGTGATGACGTTGACGAAGCCGGACGACGACCGCCCGAACTCCGCGTTCGCCCCGTCCGCGATGACGACCATCTCCTTCACCGCGTCGAGGTTGAAGGTGAAGGCCGGCCGCTGCCCGCCGCGCTGCTCGCCGAAGAACGGGTTGTTGAAGTCCGCGCCGTCGACCGAGACGTTGTTCGAGATGCCCTTCTGGCCGTTGATCGACAGCTCGTCGCCATCCGGCCCCTGCACGATGGTCACGCCCGGCGTGAGTTTCGTGTACTCCAGGAAGTTGCGGCCGTTGTTCGGCAGCCCTTCCACTGCATCCTGATTGATGCGCGTCGCCCCTTCCGTCCGGGCCGTCTCGATGAGCGGCGCCTCGGCGGTGACGACGATCTGCTCGGAGAGCGCCGCCTGCTTCAGTGCGATCGGCACGGTCAGCGTCTGGCCGACGCCGAGGTCGATGCCGCGCGTGATGCTCTTGCCGAAGCCTTCCAGCGCCGCCGACACCTCGTACGGCCCGAGCGGCAGCAGCACGCCGCGATAGCGCCCTGCCGAGTCGGTGACCTGCGTCTGCTCGAAGTTCGTGGCCGTGTTGCGCAAGGTGATCGTGACGCCTGGCAGCGCGGCGCCGCTGCTGTCGACGACCGTGCCTTCGATCACGCCCGTGGTGGCCTGCGATTGTGCGAAGAGAGAGAGGGGGGGGAGGAGAACGACCAGGAGGAGGGACACCGGGAACCAGCGACGGCGCATGAAGCCTCCTTATTTTGGGACCGTTTTATGGAACGATAGGCCGGCCTGGCAACGCCGTCAATCTCGCTGTCATCCTGAGCCGCGAAGACGGCGAAGGATCCGTACCTTCAGGCGCGGCGCGAGATCGGTACGGATCCTTCGGCGTCTTCGCGCCTCAGGATGACAGCCCTCACCGGTTTTCCATCCGCGTCTCCCACCGCTCGTCGCTCACCCGCCAGACGCCGTCCTGCCGCACGAGCTGATAGGTCCATGTCGTGCTGCCGCCGTCCGGGCGCGGCCCGCGCACGGTGATCGTCGCCGCGTTTTCGCCGGCGAAGGCGCTCACGATGCGCGGTTCCCGTGTACGCGACGCCTTCCACACCTTGAAGTCGACGCCGTCGAACGACTTGAAGGTGGAGAGCGCGTGGAGCGACCCCGGCTTCTCATCGAAGACCGCGGCCAGGTACTCGCGCACGACGGCGAACGCCGGATGCGACTCGTCGATCGGTGCGCCGCTCAGCTCCGTCACGGTGTCGTCCTTCGCTCCCGCCTCGCGCAGCAGTTGGGCGACGTCGAGATGCTCGGCGTCGAGCGCACGCTTGAGCGCCGTCAGCCTGAACTCGTGGTCGACCGCCTCGAGGCTCGCATGCGCCTCGAGCAGCGCCCGGACGACGTCGGTATGCCCGTACGCGGAGTGGACGATGAGCGGCGTCTCGCCCTTCGAGTTGCGCGCGTTGACGTCCGCGCCGTGCTCGATGAGCCACGTCGCGGTCTTCCCATCGGGCGCGACGAAGAGCGCCGGCTCGTCACTGCTCGGATCGAGGGAGTTGACCCGCGAGCCGTTGTCCACCGCCTCGCGCATCGCGTGCAGGTCGCCCGCCCGCACCGCATCGAACAGCGAGGCCGCGGCCACGCGCTGCGTGCTCGGCGACGCCTCCCGCGCGGTGAGCACGCCGAAGATCGCGCCGTTCGCGATCAGGCCGACGAGCACTCCCCAGAACATGTTCGAGGTCCGCTTCGCCCGCAACTGGCTGATCACTTGCTCCGGCCCGCCGCGCACGATACGCACCTGCCCGCCGTTCCGGTCCGGCAGCAGCCCGCCGTGCTGCTGCGACCACCGTCCTATGGCGCAGACCTGCTCCCCGTTCGGGATGAGCTCCTCGGTCAGGATGTGGTCCGGCAGCTCGGGATCGGACTCGCCGAGCTGCCAGTCCTTCCGGATCTCGCCGTCATCGTCCGTCAGCAGGTCTTTCATCTGCCGGTACATGGTCGTGACGGCGAAGCCGCTGATCTTCGTCAGCGGCGTGGAGCGGAGGTACTGCCGCGCGTTGTCCAGCTCTTCGTCGGTGTCGTAGCGCGCCTTGCCGAAGCCTTCCAGCGCCGGCCAGGTGAG
Organism: Thermoanaerobaculia bacterium; assembly: GCA_035273585.1. Lineage (GTDB taxonomy): Bacteria > Acidobacteriota > Thermoanaerobaculia > Gp7-AA8 > Gp7-AA8 > JAFAVZ01. Next base: position 17,986 of record DATEOX010000233.1, on the reverse strand, counting down.
GATGCGCACCGGCCCGTACGGCGTGTCGATGGCGCACGGCGTGAGGACCACGCCGGAGTAGTCGCGCACCGTCTCCCAGCCGTTGTTGCGGTGTTCCTGATGGTCGATCTCGTAGCTGTACATCACCGCCGGCTTGTTCGTGAACGGCGACCGCGGCGGCTCGCGCAGCGCGCGGATGGTGCCGAACGCGGCGAGCGTCTCGCCGTCCTGCGGCGCGGCGTAGTTGTCGCCGCGCGACGCGGCCTCGACGCGCGCCGCATCTTTCCCCGACTGCCGCGCCGTCCGCAGCGCTCCGATTGTGATGCCGGTGAAGAAGCCGGCAGCGATCGCTCCCCACCGGTCCGCAGGCGGCGTGTACCGGCCATGGAGGTAGTAGTAGAAGCCCGCCGACAACGCGGCCCACACCAGCAACGAGACGAGGCAGCCCCGCTTCATCCGCAACTCCTTATCGTGTTCCGATACTTTACACTTGCGCGCGCATGAAGCTGCCTGAAGTGTCGCTCACCACGAAGATCTTCATCGGCCTGATCGCCGGCGTCCTCCTCGGATGGCTGGTGCCGGAGTGGGGCGCCGCGGTCCGGCCGCTCTCGCTCCTCTTCCTCAACCTCATCAAGTCCATCATCGCACCGCTGATCTTCTCCACGCTGGTGATCGGCATCGCCGGGACCGGCGACATCCGCCAGGTGGGGCGCATCGGCTTCAAGTCGCTCCTCTACTTCGAGATCGTGACCACGTTCGCGCTGGTGATCGGCCTCGCCGCGGTGAACATCACCAAGCCGGGCGTCGGCGTCTCGCTGGCCGGCGTGCACAAGACGGACGACAAGGCGATGCTCGCCGACCGCGCGTCGAAGCTCTCCGCAGAGGCAAATGCGGCGCTGCAGCGCGGCGACACGGCCACCGCGGCGTCGAAGGCCGCGGCGGCCGCGGACGCGGTGGGGAAGGGGCTCACCGCGCCGGAGCCGCCGGCCAAGCCGCAGAAATTCGGCGACATCATCGCCCATCTCGCGCCGGCGTCGATCATCAAGGCCATGGCCGAGGGCGACGTGCTGCAGATCGTCGTCTTCTCGGTGCTCTTTGCGCTGGCGGTGACGAGCCTCGGCGAGAAGGCGCGGCCGTTCGTGGCGTGGTGCGAGTCGCTGGCGGACATCATGTTCCGCTTCACGGAATTCATCATGAAGTTCGCCCCGATCGGCGTCGGCGCCGCGATGGCCAACACCATCAGCCACTCCGGCCTCGGCGTGCTGAAGAACCTCGGCATGCTGGTCGGGACGCTGTACGGCGCGCTGATCGTCTTCGCGCTGCTCGTCCTGCTGCCGGTCGCGCTGCTCTTCCGCGTCCCGCTGCGCGACTTCATGCGCGCCGTGAAGACGCCGGCCACGATCGCCTTTGCCACGACGTCCTCCGAGTCGGCCCTGCCGAAGGCGATGGAGAACATGGAGCGCCTCGGCGTCCCCCGCCGCATCGTCGGCTTCGTCCTTCCGACCGGCTACAGCTTCAACCTCGACGGCACGACGCTCTACCTCGCCATTGCCTCGATCTTCGTCGCTCAGGCTGCCGGCGTGCACCTCTCCTGGGAGCAGCAGGTCGTCATGCTCCTCACCCTGATGCTGACCTCGAAAGGCGTGGCCGGCGTCCCCCGCGCCTCGCTCGTCATCCTCCTCGGCACCCTCGCTTCGTTCAACCTCCCCGCCGAAGGCGTGATCGTCATCCTAGGCGTGGACGAGCTGATGGACATGGCCCGAACGTGCGTCAACGTGATCGGCAACTGCCTGGCCACGGTGGTCGTCGCCAGGTGGGAAAAGTCATTCCGCAACGTGGAGTGGGTGGCCGAGGAGGCGGAGCTGGAGGACGTGACGGGGCAGCCGGCGATCGTGAGCTGACTTCTTGCATATGGAACGACGAGCTCTCGGCCAACTCCGTGTTTCGGCGCTCGCCCTCGGATGCATGGGCATGTCCGAGTTCTACGGCGCGCGCAACGACGCGGAGTCGATCGCCACGATCCACCTCGCCCTCGATCTCGGCATCAACTTCCTCGACACGGCGGACGCGTACGGCCCGTTCACGAACGAGGAGCTGGTCGGCCGCGCGATCCGCGGCCGGCGCGACGGCGTGGTGATCGCCACGAAGTTCGCCAACGAGCGCGGCGCCGACGGCAGTTGGATCGGCATCAACGGCCGCCCGGAGTACGTGAAGGCCGCCTGCGACGCATCGCTCCGCCGCCTCGGCATCGAGACGATCGACCTCTACTACCAGCACCGCGTCGACAACCGGGTGCCGATCGAGGAGACGATCGGGGCCATGGCGGAGCTCGTCCGCGAAGGCAAGGTCCGCTACCTCGGCATGTCCGAGGCCGCGCCGGCGACCATCCGCCGCGCCCACGCGGTGCATCCCATCACCGCGCTGCAGACGGAGTACTCGATCTGGAGCCGCGACCCGGAGGACGAGATCCTCCCCACGGTGCGCGAGCTCGGCATCGGCTTCGTGGCCTACTCCCCGCTGGGCCGCGGCTTCCTGGCCCGCCGCTTCCGCACTCTCGATGATCTGGATGCGGACGACTATCGCCGCCGCTCCCCCCGCTTCCAGGGCGCCAATTTCGCCGCCAACCTCGCTCTGGTCGATCGCATCGAGCAGCTCGCGCGTGCGAAGGGCGTCACCCCCTCCCAACTCGCGCTGGCCTGGGTCCTCGCGCAGGGCGTGGTCCCCCTCTTCGGCGCCAAGACGCGCGCCCACGTCGCCGAGAACGTCGCCGCCCTGACCGTCCCCCTCACGCCCGAGGACCTGGCCGAGATCGACGAGATCGCGCCCAAAGGAGCCGCCGCCGGCGACCGCTACCCCGACATGAGCGCGGTGAACCGGTAGCTTCACCGCCCGTTGTATACTGCGTCCCCTCCCTGAGCGGGCGTAGCTCAGTTGGTAGAGTAGGAGCTTCCCAAGCTCTTGGTCGCGGGTTCGAATCCCGTCGCCCGCTCCAAACCTAAACCTTGGAAACCTCTCACTTTAGCAACGTCACTTTGGTGCCGTCCCTTATTCATTTGAGGCTCGGGTGTCGACACGGGTGTCCGTCGTGACAGCCTGTTGACGGCGGTTGAGCGCGGCCCGCATGAGTTCCAGCGCCTGCGCCGAAGGCTTCGCATACCACTCACTCATGCGCGTGGTGGTATGTCCGAGGCCGTCTCGGATCGTCAGCAGCGACACGTCATCGTTCGCGAGGTTGAAGGCGAACATGTGTCGGAGATCGTTCGCCTGCAACGGCGGGTGATTCCGGCGATGGCCTTCGCGATGGCGTAGTAGCGACGTACGGTGCTGTCGGGGTACGGCCGCCCCTATCGGTTGTGAAGACGTACTCGTCGAAGTCACTTCCTGAGACATGGCCGTCTCGATGGCGGCCCGGCAGCGGTCGGAAGCGCTAGGGTTGGCACCTTCCCCGTCTTCAAATGGCAAATCGACCGCAAAGGGCGGCCGGTGCTGCGAGGGGTTCACGAAGATTGCTGGCGGGCAGGTCTGCCATATCGAGCTTCGGTGGGCTACAGCCTGACAACCAAAGTCGACGAGTGCTTTCGTGGATGGCGTCGCGACAGGACTAAGTGAAGGCCTTTGGGTCCAACTTTCTTGCTTTCGCTGCGTCAAGGTAGGGAATTCGTCATCCCGGTCACTCCTAAATGGGTCTCTACCAAAACAAGCTGGTACCCCTTGAAGCCACGTTTCAACGAGCGCCAGAGATTGCTGACACCTGAGGGAACGAATGAACTCCTCGTCCACATCTCAACACGATGATCCGGCGCCGCCGTCGTTGATGCCAACCGCTGCCTCGGCGGGCGGCTACTTCCTCGTCGCTATTATCTGTGCGTTGGCTGGTTACGCAGTTGGAAATAAGAATGCAATCCCTCCCTTGCTGGTCTGGCGTGACCTGGCCTTGCTCGGTGCCTTCCTCTTTCCAGCATACGTCAATCGCGCGATGCTCTATGAGCAAGCGTCTGTCGCCTTTCTGCAAGGCAAAAATCGACGCAGATGGCAGCGCCTCCATAGCTGGATCATTCCGTTGGTAGTGCTTTTAGCGTTGGTAACGATGTGTGGGTTAGCCGCCCGTTCGTTGTTGTCCGATATGTGTGCGTGGCGAGGTACTATCGCAACCGTCGTCCCAATCTATGTATTTGGCGCCGCGGCGACGATACGATGGCCTAAAGGTCCGCGGATTTATGATTTCACATTTCGCAGCTTCTTTCCGGCGCTCGCAACTTGCCTGCCGCCATTTATTTTCGGCTTCGTAGGATGCAATCAATGGCAGACTCTGCTGGGAACCTCAGTTGTGGTTCTACTCTTTTGGGGGCTCGCCCTCGCTCTTCCAACTAAACGGTTCGCGCGTATCGGAATCGTGATTCTAATTATCGTCATAGCCTCCCTTATAGTCGTGGCGGTTTGGTATGACACTCCTGCTGCAAGGTGGATGCAGGCCGTTACATTCGGTATCCTTCTGACACTCGTGATGGGTGTAGCGGAAGCATGGCGCGTGACGTCACGCATCTTGCACGGCAAGGAGTTTCGCCCGACGCCGTACTCCGCTGATGAACTGATCTATTATCGCGGTGGGACGAACGCTGCGACAGCCCTGTTTCTGCCGTGTTTTGTGGTTACAGCGATTCACCCGGCTACGTCACGCGCTTATCTGTGGTGTGTGCTCTCGCTTCTACTCGTTGGCTATGCGGCGTGGTTTATTGACCGAAAACCAGCGAAATCTAGCCGCTGGCCAGTATTCGGTGTCGTGTTCGGCCTGGCAGTTCCGATAGTGATAAGTCTCTGCACGCATATCGGTGGTTCGGTTGGCGCCGCCTCAGCAAGAGATGACTCTCTGACGCCCATCGCTACTATTGTCACGATCTCCAGTATTTTCGCAGTGCCGATTTCGTATTTTGCGCGCACGCTCCAAAGACGCCTCAGGCCGGGAGTTATCTTGCTTGGGTGTCTGTCGGCGCGCGTCTGTATTGCAATCACTGGCGTCACAGCGTGCGCGATGGTATTCTTGACTGGAGCCTTTTGGATAGGCACTCGCGTGACAATCGGTACATCATCTGTTGCCGAAACGCGCCTTTCCCAAGTCTACATCGCTTATTTGGTGATCATAGTGCTTTGTCTGATGTATTCGCTAATATCCTGGCTAACGCATCTGCTGAAAGGGTCGACGGGTGACGATTCTCAGAATCGTTCAGGCGGACGGATCACTAGACGAGCGACGTTACTTAAGCATCTATGGTACGCCTTTCAACTCACTCGGCCCCTGCCTAGCCTTGCTGCCGGTCTACTTGCGTTTGCTGCGGCCGGCAGCACAGAGGCGGGCATATCAGCAGGGCTGGGCGCAATTGCGATGACCGGCATAACGATGTTTGGGTTCGTTGTGAATGATATCTTCGACGAAGTGAAGGACAGGCGCGCCAACGTTCAGCGCCCGCTTTCGCTCGGTCTAATTTCGCGCTCAGCCGCCGCGACATTAGCAGTAGTTCTGGCTGGAGCCGTTCATGCGATGGCGGCACAGTTGTCTGATGTGGTAATGGCTGCGACGGTCGCATTGTGCACTGCGCTAGTGTTGTACACCGCATTTGCTCGCCTCCTCCCTGGTTTGAAGGGACTGTATACGGCAATTCTCGCTTGTGCGCCCTTGTGGTACGGCCATTTAATATCGGGCCGGGCAATTCATTTGCACTCATACGTCCTTTTGGCGGCGTTTGTACTGGGACGCGAGCTTCTAATGGATGTGGTGGAACGAGAGGATGATTGGCGTGCAGGTATGCGTACTGTCCCCTTCATACTTGGTGTTGCGTGGACAGCCCGGCTTGGAATCATGCTAGTTGGCGGAGCTGCTTTCGGTCTTTTAGCGATATCTGAATCGCGTGTTGCGTATGTTCTTGCCGCAAGTACCGTTGCCGGTCTGATTTATGTTGCGCTGGCATCGTCATGGCCACCCTCTCGGAGGATAGCCGCCACGCGACCACTCATGATCTTGGGCGCATTAGCAGTGGCAATACAGCTGTAGCACTATGCGTCGATATACGCGTATAGCTATACCCGCAGCTCTGCTAATTGCAGTGAGTTGCGTATTGGCTCTCGCTTGGCTGCGATGGATACCATCGCCAGGCGATCTCGTCGCCGCGCTGGCTCACGCGTTAGGTGCGGCGACGCCGACATACATCGCGGTCTGCGCAATTTTAGAGAATATTGTGGGCATAAACGTTTATTTCCCGGGCGCGTTTGTGATCCTTTTTGCGATGGCATCGACGCACGGCGATTTATGCCGTGCGGCGAGTATGTTCGCGACGATAGTTGGAGCGTCTGCTGTCGCGCAACACGTTAATTATTTACTGGGTCGCCTCTTGAGGCAGCAGTTCGGTTCGCCGGGCGGCGGGATGACATTTTGGGGTGGAGTGTTGAGCTACTGGCATCCGCAGTTGGGGGCGCTTTACTCGTTTCGTATTGGTCTGAGTGCAGCAACGTATCCTCGGTTTGCGCTTATTCTCACGGCGTGGGCTTGTTGGACGACATTTTGGGGTGTGGCGATGTACGTGCTCGGCTCCGTACCGCTTTCGGGGAACTCGTTTGTGGGTATTTTCGTGCTGTACCTCGTGGGTTGGTTTGTCCTTGAAGTAGTGAAGGCTAGGAAAGTCTGAGGCGTGAACGTGTGGCGACGAACGCCTTGCCGGTGTCCGTTCGATGCGATGGGGGAAGTGAGTCAAGGTAGGAGGAGCCCGCAGGATGAGGACGATTCGCGTGGCAGTCGTGGGAACCGGATACATGGGCGCTCGCCATGTTGTTAAGTATGCAAGCCTAGATCGAGTGGAGGTTGTGGCCGTTGTTGATCAGCGCGCGGCGCGAGCACAAGAAGTCGCCGAGGAACTTAAGTGTCAGTGGTTCGCGCGTGTCGAAGACTTGCTGACTAGCGATATTGGCATCGATGCGGCTTCAATCGCCACTCCGACGGCAACGCATTTCGATGTGACGAAGGCATTACTGGACGCCGGGGTGCATTGTCTTGTTGAGAAGCCGTTGGCCCTCACTAGTGAGGAGGCATCGCGTCTAGTAAGTCTTGCGCATGCGCGGAAGCGCACGCTTCTGCCGGGTCATATTGAACGTTTTAATCCTGCTGTGCGGGCAGTTCGCGCCAGACGGCCTAGCATACAATACATCACCGCCTATCGTGTCGGCCCGATGAGTTTTCGTTCTGTCGATACTGACGTCGTATTGGATGTAATGACGCACGACATCGACATAGCTCTCTTTCTTACCGGCTGCGCTGGCGCTGACGTTACCGTGGTGCGAGCATTTGCATCGCCGGAGAATATCAATGACATCGCCAAGGCCGAATTGCGAATTGGGTCATGTGTGGCGGATCTTGTGGCCAGCCGCTTGGCTATTGCTAGGCGACGGAAAATGCGGATATTTGCTGCGGATGGATACTATAGTATCGACTGCTCTAAGCGAACGGCAGTTCAGATGGAGCGCGCGCGATACCTAGAAGGGTTGAAGGAACTGCGAATGTACCAAGAAATGCGTCGCGAAGTATCCGCGGATGAGATCTTTACAGCAGTCGGCGCGAAACACATCGTTGATTCAGAGCGCGACGGCAACGATGCACTGACGGAGGAGCTTCAACATTTCCTATCGCATGTTCGCGGAGAGGCGACTGAAAGCGTCGTGACTGGCGAGGACGGAGTGGCTGTTGTGAGGATTGCGGAGGCTATTTTGCGTAGTTGCGCGGCCGAAAATGTTGTTCGCCCGATCGAGAGTTTTCGTGCCACAGAGCCGAATCGCAACGAGCAATAAATGCCGGTCGGCAATGCTGGGAAAGAGACATACGCGTCGCACCTGTGCCCACATGGTGTCCGGCGACAAGGTGTTCACCGACGAGGTGTCCGCCGACGACGTGTCCATCGGGTGTCCATCCTGCTCGCTAGCCATACTTGGGGTGGGGATGGCTGGTGATCCTGGTTCGCTCTCACATCCCCAAGGATCACCAACCGTCTCCGAACTGTTTACATAGTTCCCAAGCTCTTGGTCGCGGGTTCGAATCCCGTCGCCCGCTCCAAAGCAAAGCGGATCATCCCCTGATCCGGATCGCAGCCACGGCGGCGACCGTCATCGCGAGGACGATGAGCATCCATCCAGAGAGGCTTGGTACGCCTGCCGCGGTCACGTTGAGAGTGGCTGAGGCGGGACCGCCGGGCGGAACGCCGGTCCCGGTTACCTGCGACGTTGTATTCGTGATCGGACCGGCGATCGTGGCGTGCATGAGCATGGGGACGCTGCAGGATGCGCTCGCGCCGAGAGTGACGTTGTTGAGCGCCCAGCCGCTTCCGCTGAAGACTGCGCTTCCCGCGTTACACGTGTAAACGCCGACCTGGTCCGGGACCAGGCCTGCCGGGTAGGTGTCGCTGAAGCTGATTCCGCTGACCGAAAAGGCGTTCGGATTGCTGATCGTCACCGTCATCGTCGTCGTTGCCGTACCGCCGACCGCTACGGTCGAAGGGTTGAACGACTTCGACATCGTGAGGGGCAGCCCCTGGGCAAGTAGCGGCGGTGCACTCACCGCGACGACGAGGATTACGAAGAGTACGAGGCGCCGGAGTACGAGCATGTATTCGGCTCCCTTTCGTCGAGAAGTATAGCTGGCGGCAGGCGCACGTCCGTGCTCCTGCCGGCCGCCCTTCCTCAGTGATGCGAATACGGCGACTGCGACGGCGCCACTTCCACCACCGTCATCATGCCTCGGTCCTCGTGGGCCAGGATGTGGCAGTGGATGACGTAGAAGCCGGCGTAGTCGACGAAGCGGCTGCGCATCTTGAAGTAGCCGGGGATGACGATCGGGTTGCCGGCGTCGTCCTTGACCGTCGTCTTGAGGCCGGAGGGGATGGGGAAGACGTCCCACCAGATCTTGTCCTTCGAGGTCGGCGGGGGGCCGTCGCACGGCTTCCAGGTGGCGGGGTCCTTCGGGTCGAGGAGGCATTGGCTTGGACCCTTCTTCGCCGGGTCGGTGACGTACTTCGGCGTCTTGCCGTCCGCCAGCGTGTCCTTGGGGCGGAACTCCTCGATCACCTGGAACGGATTGATGTGGATGTGGAAGGGGTGGGAGATGCTGGTCGCGAAGTTGCGCACCGTCCACTCCTCCACCGTGTTCAGGCGCACCAGCGCGCCGACGTCGCCGTCGAACTGCTTGCCGTCGATTTTGTGAATGGCGGCCGGGTTCCTGGGCGGACCGACGCCGTCTTTGAACACCTGGGGCACCGTCGAGAAGTCGATCGTCTTCGTCGCCTTCACGTCCTCGGCGGGGATGTCGTCGAGGAAGTCGGGAGGCTTCGGCGCCGTGGCGATGAAGTCCATGGCCGGCGACTTGGCCGTCCCGGCGATCTTCACCGTCAGCAGGTTGATGGGGAACGGGCTGAGGTTGCCCGGATCGACCGTGTTGCGCACCTGCACGCTGCACGGATCGGTGCATGACGCGTGTGCGTGCCGTGGAAGTGGATGTTGGCCGTGGTCGAGCCGTGGAAGCAGTTCGGATAGGTGTCCTTACCGGGATAGCCGGCGCTCGTGGCGTCGCACTGCTCCTGATCGCCGCGGTCGATGCCTGCCCCGCCGTCGCGCGACTGGTCGAACACCGCCGGGTCGATGTTGTTGAGGAAGGTCAGCTCGATCATCTCGCCGACCCGCGCCCAGCCCGGCGATCCTGCGAGGAGCCCGCGCCGGAGCGGCCCCTGTTCGCGCCGCGATTCTTCATGTGCGCGGACTTCAGCCTCTTCCCGGACATCCGCGCGCATCCGTCGTCCGGGGCCGATTGGCTCGCCATCGCCTCACACTTTCCGCCGCATCAGGGCTATGGGTTCGCCACCAGCGTGCATGTCCGGACGATCGCGAATCCGCCCGGCGACTATCCCGACCCGAGGACGGAGCATCGCGCTTTTTCGTGGGAGCTCGGCCCGACGCACTACGCGCAGGCGTTGCATCTCTTCCGGCTGCACACCAGCGGCTCCGATCTCGGCGATCTCGCGGGACGAAGCTGGTACGACGAGATCTACAAGCCGCTCCGGGCCCGGATCATCGAGGAGTAGCGATGGCATCGCTCGACAGCACCGCCGAGGAGGCGGTCCGGCGGCTCGACATCGAGGCGAAGGTGCAGGCGGACCGGCGGGTGCTGCAGGCGCGGATCGAGGAAGTCGCGCTCATGGCCAACGCGGCGCCGGTCGACGGCGAGATGCAATTCGTCGCCGGCTGCCTCCCGATCATCCACGGCTTCATCCAGTTTGCGGCGAGCCGCAGGAGCCTCGGCGCGGCCATCGACTGGGTTCGGAACGAATGGCCGTTTCCCGGCGTCGACATCGATCCGCTGGCTACGCTGGCCGTGCTCACACTCCTGTACGTCGTCCGCGACGCGCGCGATCACGCCGGCAGCCCGGCGGACACGCGGGCATGGGCGCGCAGGTACGAGCTGTTGTTGCGCCTCTCGGCGTGACTCGCACCTAACGTTTCCGCGATCGCTCCGTCCAACCGTCCGACTACTGGAGAGATCCGCATGAACTTCCGCGCACTGATCGTCGCGCTCGTCGTACTGGCCGCGCCCGTCTTCGGGCAGACCACCGTCAAAACCTATCTCCCCGCGGACTTTGCGCAGTTTGCGCCGCGCACGGCTCTCGACATGCTGAACCGCGTGCCGGGGTTCGGGATCAAGGAGGAAGACCAGGAGCGGGGGCTGGGGGATGCGACCGGCAACGTCGTGATCAACGGGCAGCGGCTCTCGGGCAAGTCGAATGACGTCGTCACCGAGCTGAGCCGGATTCCGGCGAGCAACGTCGAGCGGATCGAGATCGTGGACGGCGCCACGCTGAACATCCCCGGGCTCTCCGGGCAGGTGGCGAACGTCATCGTCCGCTCGACGGGCATCACCGGGCAGTGGGCGTACCGGCCGGAGTTCCGCTCGTACTACACCGACCCACTCTTCACCCGCTTCGAGGTCTCGATGAGCGGGACGAAGGGGCCGGTCCAGTACACGTTGGGCGTCGACAACCGCGGCAACCGCAGCGGCGCCGGCGGGCCGACATGGATCTACGACCCGAGCCGGACGCTGATGGAAGAGCGCGACGAGGAGTGGCGGGGCAACTCCGACCAGCCGCGCGTGAGCGGGCGGTTCGTCTTCGACGCCCCCGGCACGGCGAAGGGCAACCTCAACATCGTCTACAGCCGGTTCTTCTACGACTATCTCGAGACCGGGCGCCGCACGAACGCCGACGGCGAGCGGAACCGCCGGGTGACGGAGGACCAGCACGGCCACAGCTACGAGCTCGGCGGCGACTACGAGTTCGAGCTCGGCGAAGGGCGGCTGAAGCTGATCGGCGTCGGCCGCGGCTCGCGCTATCCGGACGAGGTCACGGTCGTGACCCGATTCGCCAACGGCTCGCACGCGGTCGGCGACCGCTTCACGCAGGTCGGCGACGAGCGGGAGCTGATCGGCCGCTCCGAGTATCGCTGGAAGAGTCTCGGCGCGGAGTGGCAGGTCTCGGCCGAGGGGGCGTTCAACAGTCTGGACAACACGTCGCGGCTGTTCGAAATGCGGCCGGACGGAGCATTCGATGAGGTCCCGCTGCCGGGCGGCATCGCGAAGGTCGAGGAGGACCGGTACGAGGTGATGGGCAGCTACGGCCGGCCCGTCGCCAAGAACGTGACCATCAAGCTCTCCGCGGGTGGCGAGTATTCGCAACTGGCGCAGGTCGGCGCCGGCGGCACCACCCGCACCTTCTATCGGCCGAAGGGGGAGCTGTCGACGGCGTGGAAGGTCTCGCCGCGGACCGACGTCAACGTCAAGCTCGCCCGCCGCGTCGGACAGCTCAACTTCTTCGACTTCCTCGCCTCGGTGGATGTGGCCACCGACACGTCCAGGAACGCCAATCCGGACCTCGTCCCGGAGCAGAGCTGGGAGCTCGACGTCGAGGGCGTGCGCAACCTCGGCACGCTCGGATCGACGACCCTGCGCCTCTACGGCCGGAAGATCGACGACATCATCGATTACATCCCGATCGGCACCACCGGCCAGGCGCCGGGCAACCTCGATCAGGCCACCGTGTACGGCATTCAGTCGCGGAGCACGCTGAACCTCGATCGCTTCGGATGGCGCGGCGCGCGTCTGGACGCCGGGCTCCAACTGCAGGACAGCAAGGTCGAAGACCCGCTCACCGGCGAGCAGCGCCACATCAGCGGCAGCCTGCTGCGGTCGAGCAGCCTCTCGCTGCGGCACGACGTCCCGAAGTCGAACTGGGCCTGGGGCGCCGACGCGTCGTACGAGCTCTACGCGCTGAACTACCGGCTCACCGAGGTCGGGCGGCAGTGGGAAGGGCCAGTGTGGGGCGACCTGTACATCGAGCACAAGGACGTCTTCGGCCTGACCGTCCGCGCGGGACTCTACAACCTGTTCGCCGCGGACAGCAGGTGGGACCGCACCGTCTACACCGGACGCCGCACCGGTCCGATCGAGTTCATCGAGGATCGGGAGCGGAAGATCGGGCCGATCTACTCCTTCTCCGTGCGCGGCAAGTTCTAGGCGGGCACGGCCCGCGGCGCCGGCTGGCCAAGCCGCGGCGATCGTCATCGCCTGAAGGGACCTTCTGCCGAAGGGCGGCGGCTTCGGTATGCTTGTCGCTCAGTTCGGCATGCGCCGGCTGACGGAGGTCCGATGCTGAAGAAGATCGCCATCATCATCGTCGTCGTCATCGCCATCCTGTTGATCTGGGCCGCCACGCGGCCCGATACCTTCTCCGTGCAACGGTCGGCGACGATCAACGCGCCGCCGGAAAAGATCTTCCCCCTCATCAACGACTTTCATGCCTGGCCGACCTGGTCGCCGTGGGAGAAGCTCGATCCGGGGATGAAGCGCACTTACAGCGGCGCGGCGAGCGGCAAGGGCTCGGTGTACGCCTGGGACGGCAACAAGGACGTCGGCTCGGGGCGGATGGAGCTGACCGACTCGGCGGCGCCGTCGAAGGTCGACATCAAGCTCGACTTCCTCCGCCCCTTCGAGGCGCACAACATCACCGAGTTCACTCTCCAGCCGAGCGGCGGCGCGACGACCGTGACGTGGCGCATGCACGGCCCGCAGCCCTTCTTCGCCAAGCTGATGAGCATCTTCTTCAGCATGGACAAAATGGTCGGGAAGGACTTCGAGACCGGCCTGGCGAACCTCAAGGCCGTCGCGGAGAAGTGAGGCGACCATGCGCAGAATCGTCTTCGTCACCCTGCTGCTCATCCTCTGCATGCTCGCCGGCTGCGCGCATCGGCCGGTGGACCCGAGCTGGAAGTACGGCCAGTTCAAGGAAGTCGAGTTCGATCCGTTCCCGGGGATGGACTTTCAGGGGAAGGAGTACCAGCTCACTCAGGATGAGATCTACGGCCGGGTGATCTGGAACCTCTGGTCGGGGGACAACGGCGGCTTCTGGAACTGGCTCGTCCAGCACGGCTTCGGGACGGCCGACCTCCTCAAGATGGTCGCCTCCCCGCGCGCGGAGCGCTTCGAGACTTACGGCATCGTCAATCAGCCGGGCTACATGCGTCCGGCGCAGCCCGACCAGTACGGCCTCTATCTCGATGTCCCGCGCGAGGCGAAGTACGACTTCGACAGCCGCATCGACCTCTACACCTACGGCCGCTCCAGCGGCGTGATGGGGCTGCGCCTCTTCCCCAACCCGTACTTCGACGCCTCGAAGTGGGACGTCAAGCGCTTCTACGACGACCCGAACTACTACAACAACCCGAAGCTCGAGCGGCCGTACGTGGTCGGCATGTCGTGCTCCTTCTGCCACGTCGGGCCCGACCCGGTGAACCCGCCGGCGGACATCAACGAGCCGGAGTACGCGAACCTCTCCGATTACGTCGGGCAGCATTACTTCAAGGTGTGGGAAGTCTTCGGGCACGAGCTGACGGGCGACAACTTCGTCAAGCAGCTCCTGATGACGAACCCGGCCGGGACGCTCGACACGGCGTTCGTCGTCACCGACTACCAGAACAACCCGGGCACGATGAACGGCGTGTACGAGCTCCCGGGCCGGGTAAGCGTCGCCTATCCGGAGCGCGTCACGGGCGGCGCGCTGAACCTGAAGAACCTGGAGACGCAGCCGGACGGCCGGGTGCTCACGCCACGCGTGCTGAAGGACGGGGCGGACTCGGTCGGCGTCAACGGCGCCTTGAGTCGCGTGTACCTCAACATCGGAGAGTATTGGGAGGAGTGGCTGCGGCACTTCAACCCGTTGATCGGGATCAAGAAGCAGTCGCCCATCGAGGTGAAGGTCGCGCAGCAGCACTCGCCGCACTGGAACTGGAGCGAGTCGCATTCGCCGGCGCTGGCGAAGTACTTCATCCGCGTGGCCAGACCGCACAAGCTGGCAGCCGCGCCGGGCGGCAGCGCGTACATGACTACCGATCAGAAAGTCCTCGACCGCGGCAAGCGCGCCTTCGCCCAGAACTGCGCCTCCTGCCACTCCAGCAAGCAGCCGCAGGGCGTGCTGCCGAATTCACCGGAGGCGCGGGCCTTTTTCGCGGCGGAAGTGATGAAGCCCGACTTCCTGGAGGGCAACTTCCTCAGCAGTGAGCAGCGCTACCCCGTGACCGACATCGGCACGAACGCCACGCGCGCCGTGGGCACGAACGCGATGCGGGACCAGATCTGGGACAACTTCTCTTCCGAGACCTACAAGACGCTGCCCGGCGTGGGCGACATCCAGGTGTGGGACCCGTTCACCGGCAGGAACAAACCGTGGAAGGTGCCGGCCGGCGGCCGCGGCTACTACCGCCCGCCGTCGCTGGTGAGCGTCTGGGCCAGCGCCCCCTTCTTCCACAACAACGCCCTCGGCAAGCACGTGCACGGCGCCTCGGTCACCGAGCGAATGCAGGCCTTCGACGACGCGACCAGGAAGCTGCTCTGGCCGGAGAACCGCTCCGGCTCGCGCCCGAACCGCGACGGCGCCGACGGCCAGTCGACCTCGCTCTGGCGGACGACGGAGGAGAGCTGGATCAAGCTCCCCGAGCCGTACCTCCAGTCGCGGGTCTTGCGCTGGGTCCTGCGCAACAACATGGAGACCGACCCGACCACCGGCGGCCGCTACTTCGCCTTCGGGCCGATCCCAAAAGGGACGCCCGTCAACCTCCTGGCCAACACGAACCTCGAGCTGAACGGCATCGGGAAGGCCTGGAACCTCGGCAAGCTGCTGCTCAAAGGCGTCCGCGTGATGAAGGACATCAAGCGGAAGGGTCTGGAAGGCGACGAGGCGACGCAGCAGCTCATGACCCTCGTGCCCGACCTCTTCAAGCTCAACTCGTGTCCCGACTTCATCGAGGACAAGGGCCACACCTTCGGCACCGATCTCCCCGACGCCGACAAGCGCGCGCTCATCGAGTTCATGAAGACGTTCTGACCACGCGGAGGAAGCGATGGGCACAGCACAGAACCCCGACTTCGACTACATCGTGATCGGCTCCGGCGCGGGCGGCGGGCCGGTGGCGGCGAACCTGTCCAAGAACGGGTACAAGGTCGGCCTGATCGAGGCCGGCACGCGGGCGGAGAACCCGTCGTATTCGGTGCCCGTATTCCATCCGCACGCCAGCGAAGACCCCGACACCTCGTGGCAGTTCTTCGTCCGCCATTACGAGAGCCTCACCCAGTCGCAACGCGACGACAAGTTCATCAAGGACAAGGACGGCGTCTTCTACCCGCGCGCCGGCACCCTCGGCGGCTGCACGGCGCACCACGCCATGATCACCGTGGTGCCGTCGAACAGCGACTGGCAATACATCGCCGACCTCACCGGCGACAGCACCTGGGCGCCGGACAAGATGTACGACTACTTCTCCCGCCTGGAGCGCTGCGGCTACACGAAGAACCCGGCGCCGGGGCCGAATCCGTCGCGCCACGGCTACGACGGCTGGCTGAGCACCACCGGCCTGGACCTCAAGCTCGCCCTCGGCGATCCGGCCGTGCTCGAGACGGTCATCGACGCCGCGCTCACGACCTGGAAGCAGGTCACGGGCGGCCTCCTGCCGAAGCTCCCACAGGACCCGAACAACTGGCAGACGCCGGACATCGAGGGGCTGATCTATCCGCCGCTGGCCACGCTGCAGGGCCGCCGCGCCGGCACGCGCGAGCTGCTGAAGATGACTCAGGATGCCTACCCGCAGAACCTCGTCATCAAGATGAGCAACCTGGCCACGCGCATCCTCTTCGATGCGAACAAGCGGGCCATCGGCGTGGAGTGCTGGGAGGGGCAGCACCTCTACCGCGCCGATCCGAACGCGGACGGCAATGGCGACGACTACGAGGTCAAGCAGTACTACTGCACGAAGGAAGTGATCCTCGCCGGCGGCGCCTTCAACTCGCCCCAACTGCTGATGCTCTCCGGCATCGGGCCGGCCGATCAGCTCAAACAGTTCGGCATCCAGGTCGTGGCCGACCGGCCGGGCGTCGGGGCGAACCTGCAGGACCGCTACGAGATCGGGATCATTTCGGAGATGAAGAACGACTGGAAGGTGATCCAGAACGCGACCTTCCTGCCGCCGCTGCCGAACCAGCCGGGCGATCCCTGCTACACCGATTGGCAGAACGGCACGGGCGTCTACACGACGAACGGCACGCTCGTGGCGGTGATCAAGAAGTCCTTCCCCGACCGCCCGGTGCCCGACCTCTTCCTCTTCGCTCTGGCCGGCTATTTCCGCGGCTACTTCCCCGGTTACGCGAAGCAGGTGGAGCGGACGAAGAACTTCCTCACCTGGGCCGTGCTCAAGGCGCACACGAACAACACGGCGGGCTTCGTGCGCCTCAAATCCGCCGACCCGCGCGACCGGCCGCTCATCGACTTCAAGTACTTCACGGAAGGGAACGACGTCGCCGGCGCCGACCTCGACGCGGTGGTCGAAGGGGTGAAGTTCGCCCGCCTCGTGTCGAAGAACAACAGCTCCATCAAGGACGAGATTTATCCCGGCCCGGCCGTGCAGAGCGATGCCGACATCAAACAGTTCGTGCAGGACAACGCCTGGGGCCACCACGCCTCCTGCACGAACCGCATGGGGAAGGCGAACGACGACAAGGCGGTGGTGGACAGCAACTTCAAGGTGATCGGCGTGGACGGTCTGCGCATCGTAGATGCTTCGGTCTTCCCTCGCATCCCCGGCTTCTTCATCGTCACGCCGATCTACATGATCGCGGAGAAGGCGAGCGACGTGATCCTGGCGGACGCGAAGAGGTGACCTCGACTTCTACCCCGTGGAGAAAGATCGTTGCGCATTGGCATCGTCACGAGCTTCTGAAAAAATGACACTAGGCATCGCGCCCGAGAAGGGGCGTAGCCTAGTTCCGTATATGAGTCTTTCCCGGCCGAAAGAACCGACGGTCGCGATCGTGGAGCGATACCTCGCGGAATGCTTCGCCATCGAAGACGTCCCGCGCGCCTCGGAGCTGGCGGCGCGCTGCGGCATGTCCCCCGCGCAACTGACCCGCGCCTTCGTCCGCGAGCTCGGCTCGCGTCCCGCGGAGTTCCTCAAGGGCCGCCAGGTCGACTACGCCAAGCGCCTCCTGATGACGACGACCCTGACCACGACCGAGGTGGCCTATCGCGCCGGCTTCGGCACCCGCGGCACGTTCTTCCGCGTCTTCCGCCGCGCCACGCGCATGACGCCGGCGCAGTATCGGGCGAGGATTCACCCGGAGGCCGCGTAGGTGTCATCCTGAGCCCCGCAGAGAGCGAAGGATCTCCTCGCAAGAACCCGGAGATCCTTCGCCGTCTACGCGGCTCAGGATGACACCGCCGCCGCGCACATGCGCGCATCCGCATGTAGACTAGGGCGCATGAACCTCGTCCCCCTCTTCCAGGCTCTCGCCGACCGGACCCGCCTGCGTCTGCTCAACCTCATGTCCCACGGCGAGGTGTGCGTCTGCTTCTTCGTGGAGGTGCTGGGGGAGAGCCAGCCGAAGATATCG
>DATEOX010000232.1:0-5376 GCA_035273585.1 Thermoanaerobaculia bacterium | reverse complement strand
TGACCGCAAGGGCGAGCAACGTGAAGAGGAGCTCCTGCCAGCCGACCATGATGCTTTCCGACGGCGGGCGCAGCCAGATCCCGCGCCAGGAGTCGACCATCGAGAACAGCGGCAGGGTGAACGAGTGGTTCCAGTGCTCGGCCTGGTAGCGGCGGAACATGAACCAGTCGCCGGTCACCGACTTATTGACCCCCAGGTAGACGAGCGTCCCGGCGCCGACGAACACGATCCAGAGCCAGCGCGGGTCGAAGCGGCGCGTCTTGCGGTACTCCGTCCACGCCTCGAGGGCGAGCGCCGGCGCGAGGAGCATGCCGTTCACGCGCGTCAGCGCCGCGAGCGCGCCGAGAATCCCCGCCACCGCCCACCTCCCCCGCCGCGCGCCGAGGAAACTGCCGAAGACGAGGGCGAGGAACACGCTCTCCGTGTAAGGCATGTGCAGGAAGTACGCGGTCGGGAAGATGGCCAGATAGAAGACCGACTCGCGCGCCGTCTCGTCGTCGTCATCGAGGCGCACCAGCTCGAAGAAGAGCCAGGCCACGAACAGCGAGGCGACGGTCGAGACGATGAACGCGCTGGTGAGCGGATCGCCGATGACGAAGTCGACCGCGCGCGCGAGCCAGGGGAAGAGGGGGAAGAAGACGATCCAGCGCCGCGCGTCGCCTTCCGTCACGTAGCCGTCGCGGATGATGTCCAGGTAGTGCGGCGCGTCCCACTGGTTCCAGATGCCGAGCCAGGAGTGCATCGTCGGAAGCGACTCGTTGCGGATGACGATGTAGGCCTGGATGCCGAACCAGAGGATCAGCAGCTTGATCAGGATGAACAGCGCGAGCGCGCGCCGCGCCTCAGACGGCGATCGTTTTGAGGCCATCGGCGACGATCAGCTTCGGCTCGGTCAGCGATTGCACTTCGTCCGCCGTCACGCCCGGCGCGATCTCCGTGAGGCGCAGCCCGTCGGGCGTCACGTCCAGCACCGCGTAGTCGGTGATGATCCGGTTCACGCAGGCCACGCCGGTGAGCGGCAGGTTGCAGGCGTCGAGGATCTTCTTCTCGCCCTTCTTCGTCACGTGCTCCATGGTCACGATGAGCCGCTTGGCGCCGGCCACGAGGTCCATCGCGCCGCCCATCCCCTTCACCATCGCGCCGGGCACCATCCAGTTGGCGATGTCGCCCCCCTTCGAGACCTGCATCGCCCCGAGGATGGAGAGGTCGACCTTGCCGCCGCGGATCATGGAGAACGAGTCGGAGCTGGAGAAGAACGCGGCGCCGGGGAGCACGGTCACGGTCTGCTTGCCGGCGTTGATGAGGTCGGGATCGACCTGCTCGTCGGTCGGAAATGGCCCGAGGCCCAGGATGCCGTTCTCCGACTGGAGGATGACTTCCATTCCTTCGGGGATGTGGTTCGCCACGAGGGTGGGCATCCCGATGCCGAGGTTGACGTAGTAGCCGTCGCGCAGCTCCTGCGCCGCGCGGCGGACGATCTGTTCGCGTGTGAGCGGCATCGTTATCCCTTCCTCACCGTGCGCTGCTCGATGCGCTTGACGCGGGGTGCCTCGACGACGCGGTGGACGAAGATGCCCGGCGTGTGGATGCCGTCCGGATCGAGCTCCCCCACCTCGACGAGGTCCTCGACCTCGGCGATGCAGACCCGGCCGGCGGTGGCGGCCATCGGGTTGAAGTTGCGCGCGGTCTTGCGGTAGACGAGGTTGCCGAGGCGGTCGCCCTTCCAGGCCGCGACGAGCGAGAAGTCGCCGACGATGCCGCGCTCCATCACGTACTGCCGCCCTTCGAACTCGCGCGTTTCCTTCCCCTCGGCGACGATCGTGCCGTAGCCGGCCGGCGTGAAGAAGGCCGGGATGCCCGCCCCGCCGGCGCGCATTCTTTCGGCGAGCGTGCCTTGCGGGACGAACTCCACTTCCAGCTCGCCCGCAAGGTACTGCCGCTCGAACTCCGCGTTCTCGCCGACGTACGACGAGACCATCTTCCGGATCTGCCGCGTCTGGAGCAGGAGCCCGAGGCCCCAGTCATCGACGCCGGCGTTGTTCGAGACGCAGGTCAGGCCCTTGACCCCGCTCTTCACCAGCGCGTTGATCAGGTTCTCCGGGATGCCGCAGAGCCCGAAGCCGCCCACCACGAGCGTCGCGCCGTCCGCAACGTCTTTCACCGCCTCCTCGGCGGAAGAAACGACCTTATCGATCATGCGGGCGGAAGATACCAGAGGCCGATGACCGGACGCGACGTGTCATTCTGAGCGCAGCGAAGAATCCGTACCTTCGGGCGCCGGCGCAAGACCGGTACGGATTCTTCGCCGTCTTTGCGGCTCAGAATGACACTACTGAACGCAGCCGCCATAGTCGTTCGACCACTCCTTCTGGAAGAAGAAGAAGCGGCTGGGGTGGTAGTACGGCGTGTCGTTCGGCCCGGGGATGGTGTGCTTGTAGAAGATCTCCGAGGCGCACTTGTCGTCCCCTTCGTCGTTGTTCGAGTCGTACCAGGCGGTGAGATAGATCGGATCGGTCATCGCCTCCCGGACCTCATGGATCACGAAGACCTCGGCGTTCTGCACGTCGCTCGCGGCCGTACCGTCCGGCGCATGGACTTGGCAAGCCGAGCAGAAGGCGTACGGGATGACCGCGTACTTCACGTCGATGCCCGAGGCCGGGTCGCGGTAGGACTCGTGGTACGCGCACATCTTCACCGTTTGGCCGCCGCACGACTCGCTGCCGATGCGAGTCATGGCCACGTGGCCGGAGGAGAGGATGACGACATAGATGGCGTTCGGGTCATACTTGTTGGCGAACCATTTCGCCACCTCTCCCCGCACCTCGAAGTCACCGCTGAAGATCGGCGGCTCGGTGGTATCGAACACGTCCGCCTGCGAGCCGATGAGCGAGGTCTGAGGGGCGCCATACTGGTCGAGCATCCACATGTGGCTGACCATCCCGCCCTCTTCCTTGCGGAACGCCTGCAGCTCCGAGGCGTAGCCAGGGGCGAACGTCCCCCAGAAGATGTAGACGACTCTGGCATACGGCATCTTCGGCCCGTTGTGGTGGTCGACGAGCTGCGGCTGGGAGGCGAAGTTGCTTCCGCCGCCGGTGCCGCCGGGCGCGTTCGGATCGGAGTCGATGGCGGTCGGCTGGGCGATGGCGCCGGTGGCGATCAGGACGATGAAGAGAAGGAGGATGAGGGCTCGTTTCATGGGCGGAGGGTAGCCGCTCCCTTTTCGATCGGAGCCGACGATGCCGCGAAGACCCGCCTCGATGACGTGAAGCGCCGTTCAGGCAGGACGAAGGAAGCGGCTCATCGCACCCTCCCGCCCGCCGCCTTCAGATGCGACAGGAGCGCCTCCCGGAACTCCGGGGTCAGGGCGGCGGTCGGCAGGGCGCTGTACGCGGAGTTGGCGCCGTAGAGGAAGAGAAGCCAGACGTCGGGGAAGGTCCAGACCACCCGCTCGCGGGTCCAGGCGGCGGTCGTCTTCTGGGTCGGGGCCTCCATCGTGATGCCGTCATCGGCGACCGTGACCGTGATCTCCATCGGGCCGAGGCGGTCGACGAGGGCGATCGCGCGCCGGCGGTAGCGCCAGAGGACGATCGGCACCGCGACGACGACCGCCGCCGCCACCAGGCTGTAGAAGTTGTCCGGCGCGTTGAGGAACGCCACGGCGCCCGTCACCAGGAGGAACGCGGCGAGGATGAACAGCGTGCGCATGTAGCGGAGGATGAAACGCCACGAGCCGCGCGCCGCGAGATCGCGGTTGTATTGATAACGGATCGTCACCGGCATCACCGCTGCTCTTCCTCGCCGATATGAAAGTGATGGATGAGCCGGTGCAGCCACGGCCCGAGGATCAGGCCGGCGGCGGTGACGAAGACCAGGCCGGCGAAGAGCGCGTAGAACGATGCGAAGAGCTTGGCCGGCGTCCCTTCCACGGGGCTCACGGGACCCATGCCGCCGAGGAGCATGGAGGCGTTGAGGAGCGAATCGATCCAGGAGAGATGGTCGAAGGCGTGGTAGCCGAGGACGCCGATGGCCAGGGCGAAGAAGATGACGGCGCTGGCGAGGAGGAAGTGCTTGGCGGCGCGCGCCAGGAAGGCGGAGCGGGAGAGGATCGGATCGCAGAGGCGTTCGTAGAACCCGTAGCGGCGCGACATGGACGCCGCTCAAGATATCAAAGGCGGAGGTCGCGCACGTTGACGCCGTCCAGCACTTCGATCTCGACGCGCCGCCCCGCCGCCTCCACCGCGTACGCGCCGGGGGCGAGCCGCGGGATGGCGAAGAGGCCGTTCGCATCGGTGACGGCGGTGCAGGTGGTGCGGCCGGTGAAGGTGACCCGCGCGCCGGCCATCGGCCGGCCGCTGGCATCGGCGATGAGGTAGCCGCCGAACGACGCGGCCGCCGGCGGCTGGCGGTCGGAAGCCGCCATGGCCATCAGGACGATCGCAACGGTGACGAGCAGCGGGCGCACATCTTTAATACGGAGCAGCGCGCCGATTGGTCGCGACGGGATTGAGGATTGAGGATTGAGGATTGAGGATTGAGGCTGCGCGGGACGAGGATCTCCGTCGACGCGGAGCGTCATCCTCAATCCTCAATTCTCAATCCTCAATCCCGTCAGTGCGTGTGCGCCACCTCGTGCGTGTGCCCGACCGTCCCGGTCTCGATCTGGAGCACGACGCGCCGGGCCAGCTCCTCGAAGGCCTTCGCCGCCGGCGCCTCGGGGTCGAGGATGACGATCGGCTCGCCGCTGTCGCCGCCGACCACGACCTTCGCATCGAGCGGCACCTCGCCGAGGAACGGGACGCCGAGCATCTCCGCGGTGTTGCGGCCGCCGCCGTGGCCGAAGATCTCCTCGCGCTCGCCGCAGTGGCGGCAGATGTAGTAGCTCATGTTCTCCACGATGCCCAGGACCGGCACGTTGACCTTGCGGAACATGGCCAGCCCCTTGCGGGCGTCGATCAGGGCCACGTCCTGCGGCGTCGTGACCACCACCGCGCCGGTGAGCGGCACCTTCTGGGTGAGCGTCAGTTGCGCGTCGCCGGTGCCCGGCGGGAGGTCGATGATCATGAAGTCGAGCTCCCCCCACTTCACGTCGGTCAGGAACTGGTCGAGGGCCTTCATCACCATCGGTCCGCGCCAGATGACCGGCGTGTCGGGATCGGTGATCAGGCCGAGGGACATGGTCTTGATGCCGTGGTTCTCCATCGGCATGATCTTCTCGTCCGACTCGTCGATCTGCGGCCGCCCTTCGATGCCCAGCATCATCTGCTGCGAGGGGCCGTAGATGTCGGCGTCGAGCAGGCCGACGGTGTAGCCGAGGCGGCGCAACGAAAGGGCGAGATTGGTGGAGACGGTCGACTTGCCCACGCCCCCCTTCCCCGA
>DATEOX010000231.1:0-12874 GCA_035273585.1 Thermoanaerobaculia bacterium | reverse complement strand
TGCTCGAGCTTCTTGAAAAGGATGAACGGACCGAACTGCTCGTACGGCTTCTTGCTGGCGGCCATGGTGCCTCGCGGACCCCTTGATAGTTATTTGCGAGTGGGCGGTTAGGGTAACACATTGTAAGCAGTTACTGGTTGCTGGTTGCTAGTTACTTGCGCAGATGCCGGTTCCAGGCGCCGCGGCGCAAGCAACCAGCAACCAGCAACTACTTCGCCTGCGCCGCCCTCTGATCCCGAAACCACTGCCTCTGGTACACCTCCACGTTGCGGTTGTGCTCCTGCATCGTCGTGGAGAAGGCGTGGGTGCCGTCGTGCTTGGCGACGAAGTAGAGGAAGGTCGTCGAGGCGGGGGCGGCGGCGGCGCGGAGCGAGGCGAGGCCCGGATTGGCGATCGGGCCGGGAGGGAGGCCGGGGAAGCGGTAGGTGTTGTACTTGGAGTCGATCTGGAGGTCGGGCTTGCGGATGTTGCCGTCCCAGCGGTTGGCCAGCTTCAGGGCATAGATCACCGTCGGGTCGGCGCCGAGGAGCATGTGCCGGCGGAGGCGGTTGAGGTAGACCGAGGCGACGACCGGGCGCTCCTCCGGCTTCTGCGCCTCCGTCTCCACGATCGAGGCCAGCGTCACCGTCTCGTGCGCGTCGAGGCCCGTCGTGATGTACGCCATCTCGTTGCCGAAGTGCTTGCGGAAGTTCTGCACCATCGCCGCGATCGCTTCCTTCGCCCCGGTGCCGGGATGGAAGCGGTAGGTATCGGGGAAGAGGTAGCCCTCCAGCGAGGTGGCGTTCGGCGCCAGGTCGCGGATCAGCTCCGGGTCGCCGGTCAGCTTCCGCCACTCCGCTTCCTTGCCCAAGCCTTCGGCCGCGAAGAGCTTCCCGACGGCGAAGCGGTCGAGTCCCTCGCGGACCGTGACCGTGCGCAGGATGACGTCGCCCCGTACCAGCTTGTCGATCACGTCGACGGGAGCCATCGGTTTGTCGAACTCGTACACGCCGGCCTTGAGCGAGTCATTGTGGCGGAGGAGCTTCATGTAGATGAGGGGCACGTATTGGTCGCGCAGAACGCCGGCGCTCTGGAGGTGGCGGAGGATGGTCGCCGTACGCAGCCCGCGGCGGATCTCGACGTCCTTCTTCGCCTCGGGGTAGCCCTTGTAGGGCGAGCGAAGGGCGCGGAAGAAGAACCAGCCGCCGGCGATGAGGAAGAGCACCGCGAAGAGCGCGATGGTGCCGAGCGACTGGAAAAACTTGCGGCAGCCGCCGCGGGTACGGCCGCGGGCTATGGCGTCCCCCGCAGATCACGCCCCTGACCGAGGCGGTCATCGAGAAACGATTGGAGGATCACGGCCGCGGCGTGCATGTCGATGTCCTGCATCTTCTTGCGCGAGGGGCGCCCTGCGGCGCGGAGCTGTTCGGACGCCTGGACGGTCGTGAGCGACTCGTCCCAGAGCACGACCTCTTTGCACGTTCGCTGCCGCAGGCGGTCGGCGAAGTCGCGGAACTTCCGCTCCGCCGCGTCGTTGCGCACGGCGCGGCGGGGGATGCCGACGACGTACGTCTCGGCCTGCAGCTCGCCGCCCAGGCTGGCCACCTTCTCCACCACGTCGCCCTCGCCGCTGATCACCGAGTGCGGCGTGGCCAGCACGCCCGAGTCGCTGACGGCGATGCCGACGCGGCGCGTGCCGAGGTCGATGGCCACGATGGACATGGGGGCATTCTATCCAGCCGCGATAGAATCGCCGCTCCTGATGAAGAACTTCAACCTGGACGCCATCCTGGAGGCGATGCTGAAGATGTCGGACCGCGTCTCCGACCTCAACTTCTCCGTCGGGCGGCAGCCGCAGGTGGAGATCGATGGACAGCTCGTGCCGGTCAACTTCCCCGGCCTGCCGCGCCTCACTCCCTACCAGACCGAGGTCATCGCCATGCAGATGCTGCGCGGCGACCGGGAGCTGATCCGCACCCTGCTGCAGAACGGCTCGGTCGACCTCTCCTACTCGATCCCCCAGAAGACGCGCTTCCGCGTGAACGTCTTCTCCCAGCGCGGGACGTACGCCATCGTCCTGCGCGTCATCCCGGAAGGGATCCCCACCCTCGAGAAGCTGCGCATGCCGAGGGAGCTTTACAACGTCTGCAACCTGAAGAACGGCATCGTGCTCGTCACCGGGCCGACCGGCTCGGGCAAGTCGACCACCCTGGCGGCGATCATCAACGAGATCAACCAGTCGCACGCCTATCACATCATCACCATCGAGGATCCGGTGGAGTACATGCACCGGCACGCGAAGTCGACGGTGAACCAGCGCGAGGTCGGGTCGGACACGAAGACGTTCTCGCTCGCGTTGCGCGCGGCGCTGCGCCAGGCGCCGAAGGTGATCCTCATCGGCGAGATGCGCGACGTGGAGACGATCGAGATCGCCATGGAGGCGGCCGAGACGGGGCACCTGGTGCTCTCCACGCTGCATACCATCGACGCGGCCAAGACCGTCGACCGCATCGTCGGCGTCTTTCCGAAGGACCAGGAGCCGCAGGTCCGGACGCGCCTCTCGCAGTCGTTCCGCTACGTCATCTCCCAGCGCCTCCTGCCGAAGGTGGGCGGGGGGCGGGTGGCCGCGCTGGAGATCCTCAAGTCGACCATGCGCACCCGCGACTACGTCATCAAGGGGGAGACGGAAGGGCGGTCACTGATCGATGCGATGCACGACGGCCTGGTGGATGGCATGCAGACCTTCGACGACGAGATCGAGAAGATGTGGAACGAGGGGATCATCTCCAAGGAGACGGCCCTGGCCTACGCCACGAATCCGACCAACCTCGCGCTGCGCCTGACCGACGAGCCGACGGGCCCGCCGCCGCAGGAAGAAGACGGCTCGATACTCTCGATGCTGGAGAAATAGGGGAGACCGCCGATGATCCGCATCGTCTGCACGTCATGCCAGAAGCCGCTCTCGCTCGACGAGACGAAGCTGCCGATGAAGGAAGTGAGCTTCCCCTGCCCGGTGTGCAAGTCGAAGCTCTCCGTCGACCGGCGAACGCTGGAAGGCGAGGGGGGCGCCGCGCCCGCCGCACCGATGCACGAGGAGGAAGACGGCTTCGCGGCGAAGGCGCTGCTGGTCGGCACCGACCATCCGGCGCTGCGCCAGGCGGCGAAGCTGATCGGCTTCCAACCGGTGCACTACCCGACGGCGGCGGAGGCGCGCGACTTCTTCATGCAGGAGTTCCCGCAGGTGGTGATGATCCACCCGCCGCAGATGACGCCCCCGCCGCTGGAGGCCATGCAGCCGATCATCGCTCTCGCCCCGGCCGACCGGCGCAAGGCGTTCTTCATCCTCTTCGCCGACAACCTGCGCACCCTCGACGGCAACGCCGCGTTCCTCTACGGTGTGAACCTCGTCGTAGCCCCGAAGGACCTGGCCGCCTTCCCCCAGGTCTACCGCGACGCCCACACCTTTCACGAGCGCCTCTACGCGCCGATGCATTCGGTGCTGAAGCAGATGCACGCGTGATGAAAGTTCACAGTTCCTAGTTCTTAGTTCTCAGGGAGATGGAGAACGGGCGAGAAGCCTCGTGAAGCGAAGCGACTAAGAACTAGGAACTAAGAACTGTGAACTGAACAAAAAAAGGACGCCCGCAGGCGTCCTTTTTTGTTGCGAGCGAAGCGAGCCGTGTTACTGAGCCTGAACGCCCTCGGGGTAGACGATGAACGAGCCGTTCGAGTAGACGAGATCGCAGTCGAAGTTCGTCGTGCCGGCGATCGTGTACGCGCCGCTGGTGAACGTGCCGTCCTTGCCGGCCGAGCGGATGCCGTACTGCTGGCCGTCCGTGCTCTTGGCGAAGTCGTAGTTCCGGCTCCAGCCGTCCTTCTGGGGCAGCGCCTTGATGTACGTCGGCGAGAGCTTGGCGCTCAGCGTCGCGTACGGGGCGGAGCTCCCCGGCCACGCGAACGACGCGCCGGCCACCAGGTACGTGTTCTCGTCCGTCGCGCGCGCTTCCCACGCCGTCGCGATCGTACGCATGTCCGCCATGGTCCTCTTCTGCTTCGAGCGCTGCATTGCCGTCAGCAGGTTCGGGATGGCGATCGCCGCCAGGATGCCGATGATCGCCACGACGATCAGCAGCTCGATCAGGGTGAAACCTTTCTGGTTCCTTCTCATGCAGGATCCTCCTTAGGACCGCTCCTTAGCGCAATCGACATACCATCCCCCTCAACTTTATAAACTACTGATGATAGGCAGTTTAACTTCTGACCCATAGCTCGTTTTTGACATGCCTTGACGGTTTTTATCACGCCTCGGTGACAATCTTTGTCAACCACCGAATGCATACTCCCGCACCATCCCCCCCATGGCCGCCACCCCCTGCCCGAACCAGTCCAGCCGGATCATCTCGTTCGTCCCATGCACCCCTCGGGTCTGGAGCACGTCGACCGGAAACGGATAGATGCCGTAGCAGTCGATGCCTCGCTTGCGCAGGAAGCGGCAGTCGGTCATGGAGCTCGGCAGCACGTGCGTGCCGACCGCCACCGGCCCGTACACGCGCTGCATCTGGCGGCGGATGATGCCGAAGAGCGGCGTGTCGGGGCTGCTGAACGGCACCGGCCCGAGGGTGCCGTCGAAGCCGGCCACGGTGACGCCGAACGGCGCGACGGTCCGGCGCAGCCACTCGACGCGCACCGCCCCATCCTCGTCCGGCAGGTTGAAGAGGAAAGCCTTCATGGTGAAGCCGTCCGCCGCCCGCTCGATGCCCGTGGGCCAGACGACGTTCTGCATCAGCTCCCGGATGGAGCGCGGCAGCAGCCAGAACTTCCCGATGGCCACGGTGTGCTCGGCATCGGCCAGCAGCTCCCGGTTCTCCAGCCGCTGCGGGGCGACGTCCGCCAGATAGTGCCGCACGGCCGGCAGCACGCGGTCCGGCTCATCGGAATCGAAGTACGGCTCGAGGGCGATGCGCGCCCGCTGCAGTTGCTCCCGCTCCCGCGCCTGCAGCGTGGCCACCACGAGCAGCTTCGATCCAACCTCCACCCCGACGTAGTGCAGCCGCTCGGCGAGCACCTCCGTCGCCCCTCCCTCGTTGATGACGTAGCGCACGCCGTCCACGACGTCCGCCCGGTGCTCGAGCAGCCACTGCATCCCGAACCGGCTGCCCTGCTCCTCGTCGGCGACGGCGAGGAAGACCACGTCGTGCTCCGGCGGGCGGCCGGCGCGCGCCACGTCCGCCATCGCCAGCAGCTCGCAGACGGCGATGCTCTTCATGTCCAGCGTGCCGCGGCCGAGCATCAGGTTGCGGTGGATGCGGCCGCCGAACGGCGCCTGTCCCCACTGCGAGGGAACGGCCGGCACGACGTCGATGTGATTGAGGAGGAGCAGCCCTTCGCCGCGTTGCTTCCCCGGGATCCGGGCGTAGACGTTCGCCCGTCCCGGCACCGACTCGATGATCTCCGCCTCGATGCCGCGCTTGCGGAGCTGGGCCGCCAGCCACTGCGCGCCGGGCAGCTCCTTCCCCGGCGGGTTCGAGGTGTCGATGCGGACGTACTCCTGCAGGAGGAGCATCTCCGGCGTGATGGCGATCTCTTTCGGGACGAAGACGCCGGCGGTGCGCCGCGCCTGCTCGCGCTGGTTCCAGAAGCGCAGCGCCAGCACGGCCGCCGCGAGCACGCCGAGGATCGCGAAGAGGAGGATGCGCCGGCGGGCGGGGGTCATGAGGGGGACCCGATGGGGATTTCTTCGTCGTCGTCAGCGCCCCTCACCCGGCCTTCGGCCACCCTCTCCCCGCTCGGCGGGGAGAGGGGCTCTCGCGCGCCAGTAGCTCCCCTCTCCCCGCCCGGCGGGGAGAGGGGCTGGGGGTGAGGGGCCTCCCATGCCGGCAGCGCCGCGCGCGGACGTGGCCGAAGCAGCGCCATGATTCCCAACACGAGCAGCGCGATCACCGAGACGAGGCCGCCGACACGCACCAGCTCGTTCACGTACTGCATCTCGATCCGATGCCGTCCCGGGGTCACGATCACGCCCTGGTAGCCGATGTTCGTCACGACCGGCGTCACCGCGCGGCCGTCCATCGTCACCCGCCAGTACTTGTGCGGCGTGACGCTCATGACCAGGAAGCCCTGGCCGAAGCTCTCCACGTCGATGGCCGCATGGTTCGCTGACTCCGCCACGCCCCGCACCACGCCCCGCGCGGGGACGAACGACGGCTGGGCCACGAATGCCGTCGCGTCGCTGTAGCTGGCGGTGGAGAGCTTCTTCACGAAGTCGCCGCGGTCTTTGATCGTCACGAGCTGGTCGGCGAAGTAGTAGCGCGGGTAATGCGTCGTCTCCTCGAAGCGTAGGGGGAGCGAATTCTTGAAGTTGCCCTTGTTGCGCCGACGCTCCGTCTCGTAGTCGCGGTAGAGGGCGCGGTACCAGGCGTTGGACATGGCCATGAAGGGGCGGTACCAGTCGGCGCGGCCGGCGCGCTTGACGTCCCATACCGCGTCGGTCAGGTCGATGGTCGGCAGGAGCGCGGTCTTGTCGTAGTCGCGCTCCAGCACCGTGCGCAGCCGCGCGCCGGCGGGGGTCATCGGGAAGAGGCCGTTGCGCACCACCCAGTAGACCGCGTCGCCGGTGGAGAAGTACTTCTTGGCGATCTCCTCCTGCCCGTACCAGTCGGCCTCGTGAAAGACGCGGAACGGCTCGCGGTTCTTCGGGAACTGCGCCGCCGCGGGGGGAGCGGTGAAGAAGCGGCGCGGCATCCGCGGGTTCAGCTCGTTCCCCGCGTAGAGCAGGTCGGCGATGACGACCAGCGCGAGGAGCGTGAGCCACACCGGCCGCCGCACGCGGTGCATCGTGGCCAGCAGCGCCAGCAGCAGCCCGGCCCGCGCGCAGGCCACGATCCAGTCGATGCGCGTGACCTTCATCATGTAGTCGAGCGCCGGCCCAGGCGTCCACCCCCAGATCTTCATCATCCCCGTGGTGTAGATGGGAAACCGGGAGAGAACGGCCAGGAAGAGGGCCACGATGAGCGTGGCCAGGAGGAAGCCGATGGTCCCCTCCCGCACCCCCTGGTCGCCCCGCAGCATCCGGTCCAGCATCTGCGCGCCGAAGATCACCGCGGCGAAGGCGGCGATGAGGATGAACTTCTCCGGATAGCGGATGGTCGTCGCAATGTGATGGTCATACAGCCACTTGAACAGCGGCGTGTGCCCGCCCAGCGCCATCAGGATGGAGAAGAGGATGAGGATCAGGACGAAACGCCCGCCGCGCGGCCGGACGAACGCGCCGCCGATGGCCACCGCCGCCAGCAGCAGCCCGAAGTAGATGCTGAAGACGAACGGCGAGCCCATCCCGGGATAGAGCCCGCTGCCCCAGTACCACATCACCTGCTTGATGGAGATGTGCCCGATGATGTGCGGGTAGATCGTCTCCGCCATCTTCGCCCACGGCATGCTCCAGGCGCTGACCAGGTCGAAGCCGAACGGCCGCGAGCGGGCCGAGTCGCGCACGTGGTCGAGGGCCGGCAGCACCTGCGCCGCGCCGATGGCCAGCCCGCCGGCGCTGATCAGCGCGATCCACATCACCTTGATCGCCATCTTCGTGATGCGCGGCCGCTCGTACCACCCTCGGTACAGCGCATACATCCCGATCAGGAAGCCGGTCTGGAGGATGGTCGTCGGCTCGCCGACCAGGAACTGCAGCCCGAGGAAGAGCGAGGCGAGGGCGAAGTCGCGGGCGCGGTGCTGGAGGAGGAAGCGGCGGACGAAGAGACAGGTCAGCGGCAGCCAGGCCGCGCAGAACAGGATGGGCAGGAGGTTGATGTACGACAGGTAGCAGCCGCCGACGCCGAACGCCAGCGCGCCGATGAAGGAGGCGAACGGGCGCAGTTCCATCGAGCGCAACAGGGCGTACATGCCGAACAGACCGATGTAGATGTGGATGAGGATGTGCAGCCGGTATCCGAGGTCGTAGCTCGGCAGGAGGATCAGCCAGGTGAAGGGGTAGAAGACCTCGTGCTCCGGGTTGGCCGCGATCGGCTGCCCGGCGGAGAAGTAGCGGTTCCAGTACGGGAACTCGCCGCCCAGGACGATCTCCCGCAGGATCTGCTTGGTCGGGTAGTAGTAGCGGGTCAGGTCGCGGATGAAGAAGTTGTTGATGCCCAGCAGCACGTCGCCGAAGAGGAGGGTGGCTACGAGCGCCAGCAGCACCAGCGCGAGCACATCCTGCCGCCGGGACGGAACTGCCTCGGTCATCAGGAGACCGGCGCCGGTCCGGCCGGCGCATCGCCGCCGTTCCGGATGGCCGGCGGCCGGCTGCTCGCCGTCCGGTCGCGGAAGATGCGGTGCGACCAGATGCGCTTCTTGTGCAGCTTGTACGTCACCATCGTCTTCAGGATGGCCAGCCCGTAGCGCACCGAGCGCCAGAAGCCGATCTGCGAGGCCTCGTCGAAGTAGCGGGTCCGGATCGGCACCTCCCGGATCAGCATCCCCTTGGCCACGCCCTGGGCGATGATCTCCGTGTCGAACACGAAGTCATCCGAGTTCGCTTCGAAGTTGATGCTCTCCAGGTAGCGCCGCGAGTAGGCCCGGAAACCGGAGTGGTACTCGGAGAGGAAGACGTAGAAGGTGGCGTTCTCGACCATGGTCAGGAAGAGGTTCGCCCAGTACTTCCACTTCGGCATCCCTCCCTCGATCGGCCGCCCGCCGAGCATCCGCGAGCCGAAGACGGCGTCGCAGTCGCCGCGCAGGAGCGGCTTGACTAGCTCCGGGACGATCTTCGGGTCGTACTGGTGGTCGGGGTGGACCATGACCATGATGTCCCCGCCCAGCTCGTCCATGGCGGTGCGGTAGCAGGTCTTCTGGTTGCCGCCATAGCCGCGGTTCTTTTTGTGCACGATGGTCCGGATGCCGAGCTTGCGGCTGAGCTCCACGGTGTTGTCGCGCGAGCAGTCGTCCACGAGGAGGATCTCGTCGACCCAGTCCTTCGGGATGTCATCGAAGGTCGCCTCCAGCGTCCTTTCGGCGTTGTACGCCGGCAGGACGGCGATGACTTTCTTCTCGTGGAGAGGCATGCGGCGGGGGAGGATAGCACAGGGATTACTTCAGGCCGCCCAGCTCCCGGCTCAGCTCGTCGCTGACCGGCACGTTTGCCGCCACGCAGTGGCGGGCGACCAGCTCGTAGGCATCACGCCGCCGCCCCTTGCGCAGCAGCTCCAAGAGGCCATCGGCGATGATGCCGTCGAAGAAGCGCTTGCGGTCGACGTCGGTGGGGAGGACCTGCTTCGCCCCTTTGCGCAGCGTCCCCAGGAGCCGGTTGACCTCGTCGTACTCGGGGCCGACGGAGCGCTGCAGGTCTTCCTTGAGCGTGCGGGCCAGGGCGGGGGACTTGCCGCCCGTCGAGACCGCGATCTGGATGGAGCCCCGCTCGACGATGGCCGGCACGATGAACTCGCAGAGGTGGGTCACGTCGACGACGTTGACCGGGATCTTCCGCCGCCGGCAGTCGCGGGCCACGCGGGCGTTGACGCATGGGTCGTCCGTCGACGCGATGACGATGGAGGCGCCGTCGAGGTCGGCCAGCTCGTAGGTCTTGCGGCGCAACGCGAGCTTGCCGTCCCGCGCCCACTGCTCGATCTCGTCGGTGAAGGCGGGCGAGGCGATGGTCACCCGCGCGCCGTACTTCATCATGGTCTCGGCTTTACGGGCACAGACGTTCCCGCCGCCGACGATCAGGACGTCGTGGTCCTCGATGTCGATGAAGATGGGGTAGTAGGGGTAGCGCTTCTTCATCGTGACTCAGTTGCTGGTTACTAGTTGCTCGTTGCTGGTACGACACCCGGCCGGACGAACTACTAGCAACCAGGAGCTAGCAACCAGCAACTAGTAGATCGGAAACCTGTCGCACAGTTCCTTCACCTCGCGCTTGACCTGCTGCGTCACGGCCTCGTCGCCGCGCGCGTCGAGCACCCGCGCGATCAGCTCGGCGATGGTCTTCATCTCCGGCTCGCGCAGGCCGCGGGTGGTCACCGCGGGCGTCCCGATGCGCAGGCCGGAGGCGACCATCGGCTTCTGCGTATCGAAGGGAATGGTGTTCTTGTTCACCGTGATGTTCGCCGCCTCGAGCATGTTCTGCCCGTCCTTGCCGGTGATCCCTTTCGAGAAGACGTCGGTCATGAAGAGGTGGTTGTCCGTGCCGCCGGAGACGACGCGGAAGCCGGTCTCCGCCACCGCCGCCGCCAGCGCCTTCGCGTTGCGCACGATCTGCGTCTGATACTCCCGGAACTCCGGCGAGAGCGCCTCCTTGAAGGCCACCGCCTTGGCCGCCACGATGTGCACCAGCGGGCCCCCCTGCACACCCGGGAACAGCGCCCGGTCGAGGTCCTTCGCGTATTGCTCCTTGCACAGCACGAGACCCGCGCGCGGCCCGCGCAAGGTCTTGTGCGTGGTGGTGGTGACGAAGTCCGCGTAGGGAACGGGCGATGGATGGTTGTCGGTGACGACGAGCCCGGCAATGTGCGCGATGTCCGCCATCATCAGCGATCCCGAGCGGTCGCAGATCTCCCGGATGCGCCTGAAGTCGATGACCCGCGAGTAGGCCGACGCGCCGCAGATGATCATCCGCGGCTTGTGCTCATCGGCCAGCCGCTCCATCTCGTCGTAGTCGATCAGCTCGTCGTCTTTGCGCACGTGGTAGGCGATGACCTTGAAGTCCCGGCCGCTGTACGACAGCGGATGGCCATGCGTGAGATGCCCGCCATGCGAGAGGTCCATGCCCATGATGGTGTCGCCCGGCTTGAGCATGGCGAAGTAGACCGACATGTTCGCCTGCGACCCGGAGTGCGGCTGCACGTTGGCGTGCTCCGCGCCGAAGAGCCGTTTGGCCCGCTCGATGGCGATGTTCTCCACCACATCGGTCGGCCCGCATCCGCCGTAATACCGCTTCCCCGGATACCCCTCGGCGTACTTGTTGGTGAAGACCGAGCCCATCGCGGTGAGGACGGCGCGCGAGACGTGGTTCTCCGAGGCGATCAGCTCGAGGGTGTCATTCTGGCGCTCGGTCTCCATCCGGATGGCGCCGTCGATCTCCGGATCGACCTCCGCCAGCGGACGCTCCAGGAACGCGTGCCCGACGGCAGCGAGATGCTCTTCATTGATGGTCGTCATGACGGCGGATCATAATCGAATGAGTGAGTCGTCGGCGATCTGCTGCCCTTCTGCTTCTGCTCGCCGGCGCCTGCCTCGCCGTGGCCTGGTACGGCTTCTTTTTCTTCCGCGACAACCTCTCCACGCACTACCCGATCAAGCACGTCTCGGCGCACATCCTGCGGGCCGGGGAGGTGCCGTACTGGAACTTCCACGACGGCGGCGGCCAGCCGCTGGCCGGTAACCCGAACACTCTGACGTTCTACCCCGACAACTTCCTCTACGCGCTCCTGCCGGCACACGTCGCCTTCAATCTGCACTTTTTGCTGCATCTCGTGGGCGCCTGGTTCGCCATGCGGGCTTTGTCTCGCTCGCCGTGGGCGGCCTGGATGTACGTGCTGTCGGGCGTGGCCATCTCCGCGCTGTCGTTCTACAACCTGATCACGGCTGTGGCGTTGGTGCCGTTCGCTTTGTGGGCGGCGCTTCGCCGCCGCTGGCTGCTCCTCGGCTGCGCCTTCGGGCTGCTCGCGCTGGGCACGGAGCCGGTGACCATCCTCGGCGCCTTCCTCGCCGTCCTGATCATCGCTCCTGATTGGCGGCTCTGGCCGTCACCGCTGGTCGCGCTGATTGTCGCCTCGCCGCAGCTCATCGCATACGCGGAGATCGGCAAAGAGGTGGAGCGCGCCCACGGCTACTCGGCGCAGACGGTGCTCAATGCCTCGCTCGACGCCTCCCGCTTCCTCGGCTTCCTCCTCCCGCTCACGAACTACGGCGGCGTCCTCTTCTTCTCCCTCTTCCTCGGCATCGTCGTCATCCCCGCGCTCTTCCAGCGCTCGCGCTGGGTCGTCGTTGCCACCGTGATGGCCTTCCTCGCTCTCGGCGGCTTCAATCCGATCGTGCGCTTCGTCGTCGAGGCGCTGCCGTCGATACGGGTCGCGCGTTACCCGGAGAAGCTCGCCCTGCCGCTGACCATCGCGCTGGTGATGCTTTCCGCCCGTTTCCTGGAGCGCCGCGTCTGGCGCCTTATCACCCTCGTCCCGCTCGCCCTCTTCGCCGTGCTCACCGTGCCGATCGACCGGTTCGCGCCGTACCGCGTGACGCCCATCGAGCCGATGCGCGACTGCCGCGCCGCGACGCCCGGCGGCCAGTACCCGTCCCGCGACGACTACCGCGAGCGCGCCCGCCGCCTCGAGCCGCTCTTCGGCTCCGTCGCCGGCCTGGAGCTCGCCCTGAACCGCTCGCCGGACGGCATGCACTCGCTCCTCAGCCGCATCGCCGCGGAGCGCTGGACCTCGACGCGCAACCCGGTTTACGCCCGGATCGCCGGCTGCGGCGAGAGCCTTCTCCCCGCGGCGCGGGGAGAAGGTGCCCGAAGGGCGGATGAGGGGCCGCTGCCGAAGGCGGTAGCCATCCGCCGCCTCATCGGCGTCCGCAGCGTGAACGAGGCCGTACCGCTGCTCGAGAGCGGCATCGACATCAGCACGCTCGCCGTGGCGCCGAGCCGCTACGACGGCTACGGCTCCCCGCCCCCCGCCCGCGTCCTCGCCGCGGAGCAGCTCCGCCAGTCGATCATCCTGGAAGTGCGCGGCCCGGCCGTGGTGCTCACGAACCAGACGTACTTTGCGGCCTGGGTGGCGAAGACGCGCGACGGCCGCGAGCTGCAGACGCTGCCGCTCGACCTCGACCGCCTCGGCGTCCTCGTCCCCGCTGGCGACCGCACGGTGATCCTCACCTTCGGCCGCCACCGCACCGCGGTCGTCGCGGCCTGGGT
>DATEOX010000230.1:0-2817 GCA_035273585.1 Thermoanaerobaculia bacterium | reverse complement strand
CTCGGCCGTGAACCAGATCGTTTTGCCGTCGGGCGCGACGGCGTACGAGCCGACCGAGCGGTCGGAGGAGGCGGTCAGCACCCGCCGGTTCTGCATCGACGGCCAGTCGTAGGCGACGAGGCGGTCGAGGTCGTACACCTTCGCGTCGTTCGCGCCGTAGATCACGTACAGCGTCTTGCCGTCCGGGCTGAAGCGTGGGCGGCTGTAGTTGCCGCCGTCATGCGCGATCGCTTCCGGCTCGCCGCCGCCGGCCGCGATGCGATAGAGATCGGTGTCGACCTCGGCGTACGCCGCGGTGTTCCGCTTCGTGGTCGCGGCGAAGACGATCGAGGAGCCGTCCGGCGACCAGGCGGCGTCGATCTCGTCGCGTGAGCCTTCCGTCGTCCGTCCGGCGAACCCCGCCTCGGCCACGAGCTTCGTCCCGGCCAGGAGGTCCTTCGCCTTCGCGCCGCCGTCCAGCGGCTGGACGATCAGGTGCACCTGCGTGTCATCGAGCCAGCGGTCCCAGTTGCGGATGGGGAAGGAGTCGAACGCGCGGACCTTGTACTTTTGATCCTTCCGCTCCTTGGCCGCCTTCTTGTTCGCATCATCATCGGCGGCGCCGGGGTAGACGACGCTGGAGAAGAGGAGGGCCTTGCCGTCGGGGCGGAACTGCGGCGTGCGGGCGCCGGTGGAGAGGCTCGTGATGCGCTGCGCCTCGCCGCCGCCGGTGAGGTCGAGGATGTAGAGCTGGTTCGCGTCGTCGCCGTCGCGCTTGGCGGAGAAGGCGATGCGCTTGCCGTCCGGCGACCAGGTGACGTCGCTCTCGCCCGGCTTGGAGAAGGTGATCTGCCGCGGCTTCGCGCTGCCGTCCGCCGGCGCCACCCAGAGATCGGAGGTCTGCTCTTTCTCCTCGTACGACGGTTGGGTGACGGAGAAGACGACCCATTTGCCGTCCGGGCTCACCGACGGCGCCCCGACGCGGGGCATCAGCCACATCGTCTCGTGCGTCAGCGGCTGCTTCGACTGGGCGTCGAGCGCGGTGGCGAGGAGGAGGGAGAGGAGGAGAAGCGAGGCTTTGCGATGCATGGCGGGCGGAAGGATAACGTAGAAGAACCTTCTCCCCGCGCGGCGGGGAGAAGGCTCTGGGGCGCCTACCGCGCCGCCACGCTCTTGGCCGGCGCGAGCTGGAACTGCGGCGTGCTCGACCCCTCGTAGATGTCCACCTTCGTCACCTCGATGCCCGGCGTCGGCATGCCGTTCTCGTCGCGCGGCGCGCCGGCGATGGCCCGGATGACATCAGCGCCGGGGCCGATGCGCGCGAACGCCGAGCAGCGCCCGTCGCGATCGGCGGCGGCGTTGCCGTAGACGATGGCGAAGGCGTTGTCGCCCGGGCAGAGCGAGAGCGTCCCGGACTGATGCGGCACCAGCCGCTCCACGGCGATCGGCTTCATCAGCGCGCGCTGGGCGGCGGTCGGCGCGCCGTTGAAGAGCTCGATCGTGTCCTTGTTCACCCGCGCGATGCGCACGTGGTCGAAGACGCCGCCGCGGGCCAGGCGGAGGAACTGCTTGACCGTGTCCGGCGCCTCGTTGCGCAGCAGCTCCACGCCGAAGTCGCCCACCGACGTCCGGACGACGACGGCCAGGTTCGGGGCGTTGACGAGCAGCTCTGCCGCGCGGGCGGTGAGCGTCGCCGAGTCGGGCTTGACGAACTCCGGGTCCTGCAGCCCGAGGAACGCGGAGGCCATCGAGTCGCTGTTCTCCTTCGTCGGGTTGTCGTAGTCGGAGATCAGCTCGTACTTGTGGTCTTTGTAGAGCGGCACGCCCTCCGGGCTGACGAACGTGTCGACGTGCGCCAGGCCGATGCCTTCCTTCGGACCGCGCGCCTTCGACTCGAACACGTTCTTCCCCGTGGTCACGTCCTTGATGATCAGCGCCTTGGCGAACGGGTGGAGGTGCACCGCGGCGTAGTGCAGCCGCGTATCGTAGGGCAGGGACATGAACCAGGTGATGTCGCTGTGGTTGACCTGCCGGCCCGGAGGCACGACCCAGTGGCCGGTGAGATGCCGTCCCTCCGGGTCGACATAGTCGGCCGCCGAGCCGGTGGCGTTCGGCGCGCGCGGCGCGATGAGGCAGCTCGTGCCGTGCGCCGAATGCTCATCAACCGAGGACGAAGTCGCGCCGCCCTTGCTGTCCACCGTGATCGCGGAGAGATCGGGCGCCGGCGTGGCCATCGACGTCGTCAGCGCCAGCGGGTTGTTGTTCAGCAGCACCATGCCGGACGCGCCGACGTTGAAGAGCGGCTTGATGGGCGTCTTCAGGTCGCGGTCGCGGATGTACTCGAAGGTGACGCGGTGCCGGACCTTGATGTTCTTCGGGTCGGCGATGTTGTGGTTGAGGACCTGGGTGAAGAGGATGAGCGGCTCGTTGGAGGCGATGGGGAAGCCGAAGCCGGGCGGCAGCGAGGCGTCGAGCATCCCCTGGGAGAGGGTCACGAGGCGCGAGCCGGTGGCGCGCTGGAGGTTGAAGAGGGCCTGATGGCGCGCCGGATCGAGGTCGATGTTCACGTGGCACATCAGCTCGGGGAGCTGGGGCGTCTTGCCGTCCGCGCCGACCATCTCCGTGTGCACGCCGACGATCCAGAGCAGCTCGGGCTTCTCCTGGTCCCCGAGGTAGACCCGCTGCAGGCTGCCCGGCCCTTCCATCGAGCGGTACTTCTTGTCGATGGTGTAGGTCCTGGAGAGGATCTGCTTGCGCATGACCGTCGGCGCCTCCTCGGCGCGGACGGTGGGGACGAGAGCGGCAAGGGCGACGATTCCGAGCAGGGTGCGCTTCATC
>DATEOX010000229.1:0-3208 GCA_035273585.1 Thermoanaerobaculia bacterium | reverse complement strand
AGGTCGGAACCGGCGTCGGGCTCGGCGTAGCGCGGTTTCGGCTTCTCCGTCGGCTTCGGCGCGGCGGGGAGCTGGGCGGGGGGTGGCGGCGTGGCCGGGCGGCTCATCTCCGCGGGCGTGATGGCCGTCATGGTCGCCGATGAGCGGCGATGGACGCGCGGCGCGGCGGGAGCGCTCGGATCGACGCGGGCCAGGGCGATGGCCAGCTCGTCCATGGTCTGGTAGCGGTCGTCGACGCGCTTCTTCATCGCCTTCCGCACCACATCGGCCAGCGGCCTCGGCACGTTCGGCGCGACGGCCAGGAGGTCCTCCGGCTCGCGGGTGATGACCTGCATCAGCGTCTCGGTCGGTGTCTCGCCCTCGAACGCGCGCTTGCCGGAGAGGCACTCGTAGAGCACCGAGCCGAGGGCGAAGATGTCGGTGCGCGCGTCGACTTCCTTCCCCAGCGCCTGCTCGGGCGACATGTACTGGATCGTCCCGATAACCATGCCGGCCTGGGTCATGGCCTGCTGCGGGGTCGCGCCGCCGATCTGCTTGGCGATGCCGAAGTCGAGGACCTTCGCGCCGCGGCGGGAGAGGATGATGTTGTCCGGCTTGATGTCACGGTGGACGATCTGCTTCTCGTGCGCCTCGCCGAGGGCGTCGGCCGTCTCGCGCGCCAGGCGCAGCGTCTCGACGAGCGTCAGCGGTCCGCGCTTGAGCTTCGCCGCCAGCGACTCCCCTTCCACCAGCTCCATGGCGATGAAGAGTCCCTGCGGCGATTCCTCGATGTTGTAGATGGTGGCGATGTTCGGATGGTTGAGCTGCGCGATGGTGCGCGCCTCGCGGAAGAAGCGCTCTTTCCACTCCGGATCGGAGGCGATGGCCTCGGAGAGGATCTTGATGGCCACCGGCCGCAGCAGGCGCGTGTCCTCGGCGCGCCAGACTTCTCCCATGCCTCCCATGCCGAGGCGGGAGATCAGCCGATAGGGTCCGAGATCCATGCGCGGCTGGATTTTAAAGGATCACGGACGGTTCACGTATTTTTCACGATGGAGAGCTGGTGAAGAATCGCCGACACTTCCTCGGGTCGCGAGACATGCGGCGCGTGGCCGGCATCGATCTCGATGGCATGCCGCGCCATCCGCCGCTGCCATTCCGGCGTGACCGTGCGGTCGCGCGTCGGGACGATGGAGTGGCACTCGACGTCCGGCCAGGCCTGGAGCGGACAGCGCTCGCCGACGAGCTGCTGGATATGAAACAGCTCGAGGGTCGTGAGCGCCCAGCGCAGCGTATCGGCATCGCAGTCGTGGAAGAGGAACTCCCGCGCCAGCGCCTCGTGCTCGCGCGGATCGACCCAGCGCAGGCCGGCGGCGATCCACTCCCGCGTGAACATCGACGGATCGCCCACGAGCTGCTCCCGCACACTTCGCCCCGGCTCCGGGACGATCGCCGCATCGAACACGAGCACGTCCGCATGCTCGGCAATCAGCGGCAGAAACACCCCGCAGAACGAATGCGCGACCACGACCCGCGGCCGCTCCGCCGGTATCCGCTCCGCAATGAACCCCGCATACCGGCACAGGTCCCAGGTGGGCTCGTTCTTGGGGAGGTCGGGGGCTTCGACGACATGTCCTTGGGCGCGCAGGCGGTCGGCGACGCGCTGCCAGGCGTGCGCGTTCTGGGTGGAGCCGTGGATGAGAGTGAAGGACATGGATTGGATTGAGGATTGAGGATTGAGGATCAAAACGTGGCAGAGCGGAGCCATCCTCAATCCTCAATTCTCAATCCTCAATTCCGCCTTTCAAAGGCCTCCTCCAGAGCTCCCACCGCCGCCCCGATCTCGCGCTCGACGCGGCGCACGACCGACTCGGCATCCGATGGCATGACGCCTTTGCGGGCGTCGCGCTCGGCGCGTTCGCAGAGGATGTGCAGGCGTTTGGCGCCGACGTTGCCGGAGCTGCTCTTGAGGGCGTGGGCGGCGTGGGCGAAGGCGGTCGGGTCGTCGGCGGCGAGGGCGTCGCGCAGGGCGGCGAGGCGCTGCGGCGCGTCCTGGCGGAAGAGCGACAGGAGGCCGTCGAAGAACGAGGAGTCATTGCGGCTGAAGGCGGCGAGGCGCTGCAGCGCGTTCACGTCCAGCACCTCCGCATCCGCCGGACGCGTCCAGCGCTCGATGATACCCCGCAGGTCGTGGTCGCCCACCGGCTTGGCGATGTAGTCGTCCATCCCCGCCGCCAGGCACTTCTCCCGCTCGCCGTCCAGCGCGTGCGCGGTCATGGCCACCACCGGCGTATGCCGCGCCTCGCCGTCCATGGCGCGGATGGCCGCCGTCGCCGCATAGCCGTCCATGATCGGCATCTGGCAGTCCATGAAAATCAGGTCGTAGGGCTTGGCCTGCACCGCCTCCACCGCTTCCCTGCCGTTCTCCGCCACGTCCGCGTCGTAGCCGAGCATCTTCAGTTGCCCGAGGGCGACGTGCTGGTTCACCGCGTTGTCCTCCACGATCAGGATGCGCAGCGGGCTGACGGCGACCGGCGCCTGCTCGATCGGCTGCTCCACTTCCATCGCGCCGGTGAGGCCGGCGACGGTCTTGAGCAGCACCGGCTGGCGGACGGGCTTGAGCAGGAAGGCGTCGAAGCCGGCCTCGCGGAACGTCTCGTGGTCGCTCTTGCGCCGCCCCACCGCGGTCAGGAGCAGCAGCTTCGTCTCGGCGAGGTTCGGGTCGCGGCGGACGGCGCGGGCGAGCTCCAGGCCGCCCGCGTCCGGCATCTGCATCTCCACCACCGCGATCGCGTACGGCGTGCCACGCTCCGCGGCGCTCTGGAGCGCATCGGCCGCCTGCGCGACGCTCTCCGCCTCGTCGACCTCGATCGCCGCGGACGTCAGTTGCCGGCGCAGCACGAGGCGGTTGACCGGGTTGTGCTCGACGAGCAGCAGGCGCGTGCCGGAGAGGTCGTAGCTGCGGCGGGTGCGCACGCCGCTGAGGTTCCGCTCCAGCTCGATGGTGAACCAGAACGTCGAGCCCTCGCCGACATGCGAGGCCATCCCGATGCGGCCGCCCATCAGCTCCACCAATTCTTTGCTGATCGCCAGGCCGAGGCCGGTGCCGCCGTACTGGCGCGTGGTCGTGCCGTCCGCCTGCGTGAAGGCGGAGAAGAGCCGCGGCTGCACGTCTTCCGCGATGCCGATGCCGGTGTCGGCGACGAGGAACCAGAGCGTGACCCCTCCC
>DATEOX010000228.1:0-15135 GCA_035273585.1 Thermoanaerobaculia bacterium | reverse complement strand
CCGTCCGCCGCCGTAGCCCCTCACCCGGCCTTCGGCCACCCTCTCCCCGCAAGCGGGGCGAGGGTCTTAGTG
This sequence comes from Thermoanaerobaculia bacterium, assembly GCA_035273585.1. Taxonomy (GTDB): domain Bacteria; phylum Acidobacteriota; class Thermoanaerobaculia; order Gp7-AA8; family Gp7-AA8; genus JAFAVZ01. The sequence continues at coordinate 15,063 of DATEOX010000228.1, read as the reverse complement.
GTCAGCAACGTCTGTGAAGAACTACGGAGGCATGCGATGAGCTCAAAGGTACGGTTTCTCCTGGTCCTCATTCTCCTCGTGACACCGGTCTCAGTGTTCGCGCAGGCGCGGCTGACGGGCGCCGACCTGCAGGGCATCGTGACGGACAACTCCGGCGCGGTGCTGCCGGGCGTCACGGTCACGGCCACGAACGTGGCCACGAACTTCACCCGCACGACGGTCACGGACAGCGAGGGCAAGTACTACCTCGCCGCGTTGACCGCGGGCACGTACAACGTCGTGGCCGAGCTGAGCGGCTTCCAGCCGCAGACGCAGAACACGGTCCGCCTGCCGCTCGGCGCGCGCATCGACCTGAACTTCTCCCTCCGCCCCGGCGCGCAGGAGACGATCGTGGTCAGCGCCACCTCGCCGGTCATCGACACGAGCGAGCCGGCGGTGTCGACGGTGATCAGCCAGGAGCAGATCGACAGCCTGCCCACCAACGGCCGCAACTTCCTCTCCTTCAGCGTCCTCACCCCCGGCGTCACCACCGACCGGACGCCGCAGCAGGGCGCCTCGGCCACCTCCGGCCTCTCCTTCGGCGGCCAGCGCGCGCGCTCGAACAACATCATGGTCGACGGCGTGGACAACAACGACCCGATCGTCGGCGCGGTGCGCGCCACCTTCAGCCAGGAAGCCATCCAGGAGTTCCAGGTGCTGACGAACTCCTACTCGGCGGAGTTCGGCAAGGCCTCCGGCGGCGTGGTGAACATCATCACCCGCTCCGGGACGAACGACCCGAGCGGCAACGCCTTCTACTTCTACCGGAACGACGCCCTGAACTCGAAGTCGATCTTCGAGCGGGAGGACATCTTCGGCAACTCCATCAACCGGGAGAAGGCGCCGTTCAAGCAGGGGCAGTGGGGCTTCACGTACGGCGGGCCGATCGTGCACGACCGGACGTTCTACTTCCTCTCCGCCGAGGACCTGTCGATCGATACCAACAACTTCGTGAACATCGACCCGACCGCGGCGGCCATCCTCAACGCGAACGGCTTCCCGGTGCAACTGGGGAACGTGCCGTACGAGGTGCAGGCGCAGGAGTACCTGGGCAAGGTCGATCACTCCTGGAGCCAGACGAACAACTTCGTGGCCCGGGCGAATTACGCGAAGCTGCTGAACCAGAACATCGAGCCGTTCGGCGGCATCGTGGCCCGCAGCCGCGGCGCGGAGCAGGACCGCAAGGACTGGTCGCTGGCGCTGTCGGAGACGGACGTCCTCTCCTCGAAGTGGATCAACGAGCTGCGCGGACAGTACGCGTACGAGGACCAGCTCATCCGCTCCCTCGATCCGAACTGCGGCGGCTCGTGCGACACGAACTTCCAGGGCGGGCCGACGCTGGAGATCACCGGCGTGGCCAGCGTCGGGCGGCAGCGCTTCACGCCGCAGCCGCGCGAGAACGAGCGCTACCAGGTCAAGGACACCATCAACCTGGCCGGTGGCAAGCACTTCGCCAAAGCGGGCTTCGACTTCAACTACGTGCACACCAAGCAGACCGCGCTGCCGCTGCACTTCGGCGGGCGCTTCATCTTCGCCGCGCTGCCGGCCATTCCGGCCCTCGGCATCAACGCGCCGATCAGCGCCACGCAGGCGCTGGCCGCCGGCCTGCCGGCCGCGTACGTGCAGGGCTACGGCATCACCGGCGCCTCCTACAACGACCCGGACATCGCCCTCTTCCTCCAGGACGACTGGACGCTCACCCCGCGGCTCACGCTGAAGGCCGGGCTGCGCTACCAGCGGCAGTTCGGCTACGGCGATCCGTTCACCGTCTCCGCGCCGGGCGGCAGCACGTTCACCTACGAAGTGCCGGACGACACGAACAACATCGCGCCGCGCGTGGCCCTGGTGTTCGATCCGCGGGGCGACGGCAGCTCGTCCATCCACGGCTCGTACGGTCTCTTCTACGACAACCACATCCTGGCCAACCAGCAGATCGCCGAGGGGATCAACGGCGCCTCGGACGGTGTGCGCACGCTCGTGCTGCGCATCCCGAACTCCATCGCCGCCTGGCGCGCGCCGGGCCACCGGCTGGCCGAGCCCACCACTCCGTATCCCAGCCTGGTGATCACGCCCGATCCGGATCTGCAGACGCCGTATTCGCATCAGGCATCCATCGGCTATGACCGCGCCCTCGGCTCGACCATGGCCCTCTCCGCCGACGTGCTCTGGGTGCGCGGCCATCACCAGCTCGGCACGATCGACTACAACCCGATCGTCCCCTCCCTCGGCGCGGGGCGCCGTCCGAACGACAAAGGCGGCGTGGCCGGCACCTCCGCGTCCATCCTCCAGTACACCTCCTTCGGCGAGACCTGGTACAAGGGCCTGACCCTCGCCCTCAACAAGCGGCTGGCCAACCGCTACTCGTTCCTCCTCTCCTACACGCTCTCCAAGGCCGAGGACACGTCGACGGACTTCCAGAGCAACTTCATCGTGATGAACAACGGCCAGGGCCGCAATCCGAACGACCCGACCGGCCTGCCCATCGGCTTCGACGCGCGCGCGGAGAAGGGGCCGGCCACGCATGACCAGCGCCACCGCCTGGTGGTGAGCGGCCTCTATCAGATGCCGTGGAACGTGAACTTCTCGACCATCATCACCGCGGCGTCGGGCCGGCCCTACACCCCGCTGGCCGGCGCGGACCTCAACGGCGACGGCGACGGCGGTGCGTTCCCCTCCGACCGCGCGCGGACGAACCCGGCCGATCCGAACACGGCGGTCAAGCGCAACAGCGAGACGATGGCCTCCCAGGTGAACGTCGATGCGCGCCTGTCGAAGCGCTTCAACTTCGGCGGCAGCTACGGCTTCGAGGCCATCTTCGACGTGTTCAATCTCTTCGACCGGACGAACTACACGGAGATCAACAACGTCTTCGGCACCGGCGCGTTCCCGAACAACCCGCTCAAGGACCCGCAGGGCCGCGTGACGTACGGCGTCTACGAGCAGGCGCTGCCCGGCCGGCAGTTCCAGCTCGGGGCGAAGATCATCTTCTGAGTGTCATCCTGAACCGCAGAGACGGCGAAGGATCTCCCCGCGCTTGCGAGGAGATTCTTCGCCCTCTGCGGGGCTCAGAATGACACGGGCAATCACACACACTCATGAACGTACTGCAGTCCTTCGACCTCACCGGCCGGGTGGCCATCGTCACGGGCGGCTCGCGCGGGCTCGGGCTGGAGATGGCCCAGGCTCTCGCCGAGGCCGGCGCCTCGCTGATGCTCTGCGCGCGCCGCGAGCAATGGCTCGGGCCGGCGCTCGAGGGCTTCCGCATCGCCGGCGCGCGCGCCCTCGGCCGCGTCTGCGACGTCTCCAATCCCGAGCAGGTGCAGCGGGTGGTCGACTCCACGATGGAGACCTACCAGCGCGTCGACATCCTGATCAACAACGCCGGCATCTCCTGGGGCGAGCGTCCCGAGACGATGCCCGTCGAGCAGTGGCGGCGCGTGCTCGACACGAACCTCACCGGCGCCTTCCTCTTCGCCCAGGCCGCGGCCAAGCCGATGCTCGCCGCCGGCCGCGGCGCAATCATCAACGTCGCCTCGGTGGCCGGGATGCGCTCGTCCGTGCACGGACCGCATTACGCTGCCTACACGGCGAGCAAGGCGGGGCTGATGGGATTGACGCGCGAGCTCGCGGCCTCGTGGGGGCCGCAGGGCATCCGCGTCAACGCCATTGCTCCCGGCTTCTTCCACTCGCGCCTGGCCGATCCGGTGATCGAGCTGGCCGAGCCGGCCATCAAAGCGCGCAACCCGATCCCGCGGGTGGGCGGGGCGGGGGAGCTCAAGGGCGTGGCGCTCTTCCTCGCCTCCGATGCGTCGAGCTACATCACCGGCCAGACCATCGTCGTCGACGGAGGCGGCACCATTGTCTGACCCGCGCCCCTGGCTTCGGCACTACGACTACTGGGTGCGGCCGCACCTGAACTACCCGCGTCGGTCGCTGATCGACATCCTGCGCATCGCCGCCGCCGACGTCCCGGACAAGCCGGCCACCTCCTTCCTCGGCGCGCACCTGACGTACGCCGAGATCAAGGACCGCGCGGACCGCTTCGCCACCGCGTTGGCGCGCTGGGGCATCGTGAAGGGCGACCGGGTGGGCATCATGCTCCCGAACTGCCCGCAGTACCTCATCGCCACCTTCGGCATCCTCCGCCTCGGCGCGATCGTGGTGAACGTCAACCCGCTCTACACCCCGCGCGAGGTGGCCGTCGTGGCGCACGACTCCGGCATGCGCGTGTTGATCGTGCTGGACCTGCTCGCGCTGCACGCGCCGCCCGAGCTGGAGTACGTCGTGATCACGTCGGCCGGCGAGTACAGCTCCGCGGCCGCCCCCTGCCCGCGCGTCGAAGGGGCGGTCCGCCTATGCGACGCATTGGAGGACGTGGACCTGCCGCAGGTCACGATCGATGCCGAGCGCGACGTCGCCGTCCTGCAGTACACCGGCGGCACGACCGGCACGCCGAAAGGGGCGATGCTCACGCACTACAACATCTTCGCCAACGTCGTGCAGGGGACGACGCTCCACGTGCCGGCGCTGCGCCGCGGCGAGGAGCGGTACCTGCTGGTCATCCCCTTCTTTCACATCTACGGATTCACGGTCGGCTTGATGGCCGGCACGTGGCTCGGCGCACTGCAGATCCTCATCCCGAAATACGACGTCGACGCGCTGCTGCACGCCGTGCGCGACCACCACCCGACGTACTTTCCCGCGGTGCCCACCATTTACATCTCGCTGCTCAACCACCCGAAGGCGCGCGAGTCGGGCATCGACCGCATCCGCGCCTTCAACAGCGGCTCGGCGCCGCTGCCGCTCGAAGTGCTCGACCAGTTCGAGCGGATGACGGGCGGCACGCTGAGCGAAGGCTACGGCCTCTCCGAGGCGTCGCCGGTGACGCATACCTCGCCGTCGCTCTCGGTGCGCAAGCCGGGAAGCATCGGGATCCCGCTGCCCGACACCGATCAGAAGATCGTCGACCTCGAGCGCGGCGTCGACGAGGTGCCGCCGGGCGAGGAAGGCGAATTGTGCATCTCGGGCCCGCAGGTGATGCTCGGCTACTGGAACAACCCGTCCGAGACCGCCGCGACGCTGCGCGTCCACGACGATGGCCGCACCTGGCTGCACACCGGCGACGTGGCCCGCATGGACGACGACGGCTTCACCTACATCGTGCAGCGGAAGAAGGATATGGTCATCGTCTCCGGCTTCAACGTCTATCCGTCGGAGGTGGAGGGCGTGCTGTTCGCGCATCCGTCGGTGATGGAAGCCGCCGTGATCGGCGTCCCCGACGCCTACCGCGGCGAGGTGGTGAAGGCGTTCGTGGTGTTGAAGCCCGGCTGCACCGCGGACGGCATCCGTGAGCACTGCGCCGCAAACCTCGCGGAGTTCAAGAGGCCGGTGGAGATCGAGGTCCGCCAGTCGCTGCCGAAGTCGGGGGTGGGGAAGGTGTTGAGGAGAGTGTTGAGGGAAAGCAGTTGCTAGTTGCTGGTTACTGGTTGCTGGTAGGTCCTCCGGCCGGGTGTCCTACTAGCAACCAGCAACTAGCAACCAGCAACTCGTACCCACGAAGGGAAACGTATGCCTAACACAATCGCCCGAGCCATCATCATCGGCTCCGGAACCATGGGCGGCGGGATCGCCGCGCATTTCGCCAATGCCGGGATTCCGGTCTACCTGCTCGACGTCACGCGCGAGGTGGTCATGGCCTCGTTCGAGCGGATGAAGAAGCACAAGCCGCCGGCCTTCTTCACGCCCGCCACAGCCGATCTCATCACCATCGGGAGCCTGGATAAAGACGAGGCGTGGATCGGCGAGGGGGACTGGATCATCGAGGCGATCATCGAGAACCTCGAGGCGAAGCGCGAGCTGGTTTCTCGCATCGACAAGCTGCGCAAGAAGGGCAGCATCGTGTCGAGCAACACCTCCGGGCTGCCCATCAGCAGCATCTCGACCGAGGCTTCGGAGGATTTCAAGTGCCACTTCCTCGGGACGCACTTTTTCAACCCGCCGCGGTACATGAAGCTGCTGGAGGTCATCCCCACGCCCGACACCGACCCGGAGGTCACCGCCTTCGTGCGCGAGTTCGCGGAGTCGCGGCTGGGCAAGTCGGTGGTGCTCTGCAAGGACACGCCGAACTTCATCGCCAACCGGCTGGCGTCCATCGGCGGCGCGACGCTCGTCGACTTTGTCCTGGCCAACGGCTACACCGTCGAGGAGACGGACGCCATCGCCGGGCCGCTCATCGGCCGACCGAAGACGGCCGCGTTCCGGCTGCAGGACCTGGTCGGCTTCGATGTCGCCAGCGCGGTCGCCTCCAATCTGTACGGCCTCATCCCGCACGACGAGACGCGCGAGGTGCTCGCCTCGCCGCGCGTGGAGGCGCTGCGCAAGGCGCAGACGGAGAAGGGCCGCCTCGGCGACAAGAGCGGCCAGGGCTTCTACAAGAAAGGCGGCAAGCAGATCCTCTCCCTCGATCTGCAGAGCGGCGAATACCGCGACCGCATTGAGCCGTCCATCCCCTCCATCGCCGAGGGCTCGAAGATCCGCAAGCTGGACGAGCGCCTGAAGTTCGTCCTCGCGCAAGACGACAAGGCCGGCGCGATGGCCCGGCACATCGTCTACAACTCCCTCGGCTACGCCTCGCGGCGCGTGCCGGAGATCAGCGACGACCTGCCGTCCATCGACCGCGCCGTCCGCTGGGGCTTCTCTCACGACCTCGGGCCGTTCGAGACGTGGGACCTGCTCGGCGTGGGCGAGACCGCCGAGGCGATGGAAGCCAGCGGCGTCGCGGTCGCGCCGTGGGTGAAGGAGATGCTCGCCGCCGGCCACACCTCGTTCTATCGCGACGGCGCCGCCTATTCGCCGGTGTCGAAGTCGTACGCGCCGGTACCGCATGACCCGCGGGAGATCGAGCTGGCGAAGCTGCCGGTGGTCAAGGAGAACAAGGGCGCCACGCTCCGCGACATGGGCGACGGCATCCTCTGCCTCGAGTTCCACACGAAGATGAATACCCTCGACGGCGACATCCGAGCGCTGACCGTCGAGGTCATCGACGAGCTGGAGCGCGGAGCCTGGAAAGCGCTCGTCATCGGCAACCAGGGGGGCGACTTTTGCGTCGGCGCGAACCTCGCCGGCGGCCTGGCCGGCTCGCCCGACGACGCGGTGAAGGGGATGCAGGACGCGCTGATGAAGGTGCGCTACGCGGCCAAGCCGGTCGTCACCGCGCCGTTCGCCCGCACGCTGGGCGGCGGGGCGGAGGTGGCCATGGCCGGCGCGCGCATCGTCGCGGCGTCGGAGACGTACATGGGCCTCGTCGAGGTTGGCGTCGGCCTCATCCCCGCCGCGGGCGGCTGCAAGGAGCTGATCCGCCGCGTCGTCTCGCCGCCGATGCGCCAGACGCCGAATGCCGATTCGCTGCCGTTCGTGCAGAACGTCCTGCAGACCATCGGCACGGCGAAGGTCTCGTCGTCCGCCGAGGAGGCGAGGTCGCTCGGGTTCCTGACCGCCGGCGACCGCGTGATCATGAACCGCGACCACCTCCTGTACGAGGCGAAGCAGGAGGCGCTGCTGATGACCGACGAGGGCTACGCGCCGCCGGTGCGCGACCGCAACTGCTGGGCCGGAGGCCGCGACGTCCGCGCCGCGCTGAAGGCGGCGATCTACGTCCTGCACCAGAGCGGCTACGCCAGCGAGTACGACGCCTTCGTCAGCGGCAAACTCGCCCACGTGCTGGCGGGCGGAGAGCTCTCCAGCGGACAATGGGTGGATGAGCAGTATCTGTTGGATCTGGAGCGCGCGGCCTTCGTGGAGCTGCTCGGGCAGGCGAAGACGGTGGAGAGGATTCAGTACATGCTTTCGACTGGAAAGCCCTTACGGAATTGAGGATTGAGGATTGAGGATGACGAGAGAGGGTTTTCTCAATCCTCAATCCTCAATCCTCAATCCAAAAACACATGACCACCACCCACCCCCGCCACACCATGTCCGGCCTCGACCACATGCGCCGCGTTGCCGCGGGCGAGATCGACGGCGCACCGATGGTGCGGCTGCTCGGGATGCGCCTGGCCGAAGTCGACGAAGGTCGCGTCGTGCTCACCGCATCGCTGCAGGCGGAGCACGAGAACGGCCTCGGCATCGCGCACGGCGGGTTCGCGGCGACCATGCTCGACACCGCGCTGAGCTGCGCCGTCAATACCGTGATGCCCGCCGGCAAGGTCTTCACCACGCTGGAGATGAAGATCAACTACATCCGCGCCGTCACCCGCCGGGCGGGCATGCTGACCTGCATCGGGACCGTCGTGCATGCCGGCAAGACCACCGCCACGGCCGAGGGACGGATCGTCGATGGCGATGGGAAGCTGTACGCGCACGGCACCGTCACCTGCATCCTTTTTCGCGACACCACAGGAGAGACACCATGAACAACGAAGCCGTCATCGTGGCCGGACTGCGCACCGCGGTCGGCAAGGCGCCGCGCGGGTCGCTGCGCACCACCCGTCCGGACGACATGGCCGCGGACGTCATCCGCGCCGTCCTCGCGAAAACGCCGGGCCTCCAGCCGGCCGACATCGACGACGTGATCCTCGGATGCGCCACACCGGAGGGGGAGTCGGGGATGAACGTGGCGCGCATCGCGTCGCTGCGCGCGGGGCTGCCGGACAGCGTGCCGGCCGTCACCGTCAACCGCTTCTGCTCCTCCGGCTCGCAGACCATCGCCATGGCCGCGGAGCGGATCATGGCCGGCATGGCCGAGCAGATCATCGCCGGCGGTACGGAGTCGATGAGCCTCGTGCGCGGCAACAACCGCTTCCGCCCCAACCCGCATCTCATCGACAACCGCCCCGAGGTCTATCTCACCATGGGCCTCACGGCGGAGAACGTCGCGCGCAAGTACGCCGTCTCGCGCGAGGACGCCGACGCGTTCGCGCTGCGCAGCCACCAGCGCGCGCTCGCCGCGCAGGAGGCGGGCAGGTTCGCCGACGACGGCATCGTGCCGCTCGATGTGACCATCGTCGAGGAGGAGAAGACGCAGCGCTTCACCTTCGACAAGGATGAAGGGCCGCGCGCGGACACGACGGCCGAGGCGCTGGCGAAACTGAAGCCGGCATTCCATGCGAAGGGCGTGGTCACCGCGGGCAATTCGAGCCAGACCTCGGACGGCGCGGCGGCGGTGGTCGTGATGTCGAGGCGGAGGGCGGAGGAGCTGGGGCTGAAGCCGCTGGCCCGCTTCGTCTCGTATGCGGTGGGCGGCGTGCCGCCGGAGATCATGGGGATGGGGCCCGTCGTCGCCGTGCCGAAGGCGCTGAGGCTCGCGGGGCTGAAGCTGGAAGACATCGACCTCATCGAGTTGAATGAGGCCTTCTCGGCGCAGGCGCTGGCGGTGATGCGCGAGCTGGGGATGGATCAGGAGAAGGTGAACGTGAACGGCGGCGCGGTGGCTCTCGGCCATCCGCTCGGCGCGTCGGGCGCGAAGCTCACCGTGCAGCTCCTCGGTGAGATGCGCCGCCGTGGCTCGCGCTACGGCATGGTCACGATGTGCGTGGGCGGGGGGCAGGGGGCGGCCACCATCTTCGAGAACCTGCAGTAATGGACTTCGAGCTCGATCCGCCGCTCATCGCGCTGCGCGACCGCGTGGCGGTGTTCGTGCGCGACGAGGTGATCCCCGCCGAGTCGTCGGCGGTGGATGACCAGCTCGTGGCGAACCTGCGGGCGAAGGCCAAACGCGCCGGCATCTACGGGCCGCAGCTCCCCTCCGAGTACGGCGGCCTCGGACTGGGCATCGTCGCCCTCTGCGTCCTCTTCGAGCAGGCCGGCCGCAGCTTCCTCGGGCCGCTCGCGCTGCACTGCTCCGCGCCCGACGAAGGGAACATGCACCTCCTGTCGCTCTTCGCCACGCACGCGCAGCGCGAGCGCTGGCTGCGGCCGCTCGCCGAGGGGCGGATCCGGTCGAGCTTCGCCATGACGGAGCCCGCGCCGGGCGCCGGCTCCGACCCCACCATGATGGAGACGCGCGCCACGCGCGTCGACGACGGCTGGCAGCTCGACGGCCACAAGTGGTTCGCCACCGGCGCGGAAGGGGCGGCGGTGACGATCACCATGGCCGTGACGAACCCCGACGCCGCGCCGCACAAACGCGCGTCAATGTTCCTCGTCCCGACCGACACGCCCGGCTACACCTTCATCCGCGCCGTCCCGACCATGGGCGGCCACGGCCTCGGCGGCCACTGCGAGCTGGAGTACCGCGGCGTGCTCGTCCCCGACGACGCGCTCCTCGGCGCGCCGGGCGACGGCTTCCGCATGGCCCAGGTCCGCCTCGCCCCGGCGCGCCTGACGCACTGCATGCGCTGGCTCGGCGCCGCGCAGCGCTCGCTGGAGATCGCCGTCGCGCGGGCGAAGGAGCGGGAGGCGTTCGGCAAGAAGCTGGCCGAGCACCAGTCGATCCAGTGGATGGTGGCCGACTCGGAGATCGAGCTGCACGCCTCGCGGCTGATGGTGATGGAGGCGGCGTGGAAGCACGAACAGGGGAGCGGCATCCGCCACGAGTCATCCATCTGCAAAGTCTTCGTGGCCGAGGCGGTGAACCGGGTAATCGATCGGGCCATTCAGGTGTGCGGCGCGCTCGGGTTCTCCAGCGACCTGCCGCTGGAACACTTCTACCGCGAGGCGCGCGCCTTCCGGATCTACGACGGCCCGAGCGAGGTGCACCGGATGGTGATCGCAAGGAACGTGATGGGGCGATGAGACGCTATCAGGATCAAACGGTCTGGATCACCGGCGCCTCCTCGGGGATCGGCGAGGCGCTGGCCGTCGCGTTTTCGCGCGAGGGAGCGCGCGTCATTCTGTCGGCGCGCAACGCCGCGGAACTGGAGCGCGTAAGACAGGCTTGCGAGGAGCCGCAGCGGCACGTGGTCAAGCCGCTCGACCTCACGGACATGAGCGCCATCGATCGCGCGGCGAGCGAAGTGGGTGATGTGGATGTGCTGGTGCACAGCGGCGGCGTGAGCCAGCGCTCGCTCGTGCAGGACACTGCGCTCGCCACCGACCGCGCGATCATGGAGCTCAACTACTTCGGCACCATCGCGCTGACCAAGGCCGTGCTGCCAAGGATGCTGGCGAGGAAGAAGGGCCACATCGTCCCCATCAGCAGCGTGATCGGCCACGTCGGGGTGCCGCTGCGCTCGGCGTACGCGGCGTCGAAGCACGCGCTGCACGGCTTCTTCGACACGCTGCGCGCGGAGACGGAGAAGGACGGCATCCGGGTGACGATCGTCTGCCCGGGCTACATCCGGACCAACGTCTCGGAGAACGCCCTGCGCGGCGACGGCACCCGCCACGGCAAGACCGACGACACGCACAAGAATGCCATGCTGCCGCACGTCGCCGCGCCGCGGATCATCGACGGCGTCTATCGCAACAAGCGGGAGGTGCGCGTCGGCGGCAAGGAGATCTACGCCATCTTCCTCGAGCGCTTCTTCCCCGGCATCGTTGCCCGCGTGCTGAGGATGCGATGAGCGATACGCGCCCGGTCCGCACGAGCGAGAACCTCGACTGGCAACGACTGGCGACCTATCTGCGCGAGCGGCTGCCGGAGCTGCAGGGCGAGATGGAGGTCGAGCAGTTCCCGGGAGGGCACTCGAACCTCACGTACCTGCTGCGCTTCGGCAACGAAGAGGTGGTGATGCGACGGCCGCCCTTCGGTCCCGTCCCCCCACGCGCCCACGACATGGCCCGCGAGTCGCGCGTGCTGGCCGCCGTCCATCCTCACTTTCCTCTCGCCCCCCGCCCGCTGCTGCTCTGCGAGGATCCGTCCGTCATCGGCTCCGTGTTTTATGTCATGGAGCGAAGAACAGGCATCGTCATCCGCACCAAGGAGCCGCCCGAGGTGGCGGAGAGGCGCGCGGAGATCAGCGCCGCGGTGGTCGACACACTGGCCGACCTGCACGCCATCGACGTCGCCGCGCACGGCCTCGACTCCCTGGGCAAGCCGGCCGGCTTCGTGGCGCGCCAGATCAAGGGCTGGACGGACCGCTGGCACGGGGCGAAGACGAGCGACGTGCCGGAGATGGAGTGGCTCGCCTCGTGGCTCGAGCAGCACACGCCGAGCGACCCCCGCCGCCCCGCCCTCGTGCACGGCGACTACAAGCTGGACAACGTCATGCTCGACGCCGCCGACCCGCGGCGCCTGGTGGGCGTCTTCGACTGGGAGATGAGCGCCGTGGGCGATCCGCTCGTCGACGTCGGCATCATCCTCTGCTACTGGGTGCACGTCGCCTCCGCCAACGACGACGCCATCTCCACCGTCACCGCCCGCCCCGGCTGGTTCACGCGCGAGCAGATCCTGGAGCGCTACGCCGCCCGCTCCGGCGCGCGCCTCGACCGCATCGCGCTCTACGAGGTCTTCGCCGTCTTCAAGCTCGCCGTCGTCATCCAGCAGATCTACGCCCGCTTCGTGCGCGGCCAGACCGACGACCCCCGCTTCGCCGCGCTCGGCGAGCGGGTGGCGTCGCTGGCCCGCATCGCCGCCGACCTCGCCGCGAAAGTGTGACGCCATGTACCTGAACCGCCAGATCCTCCTCAAGTCCCGCCCGGAAGGCGCGCCCGACGAGAGCAACTTCGAGCTCGTGCAGCGCGACCTGCCGACCATCATCGGCGGCCAGATGCTCCGCCGCACGCTCTGGCTCTCCGTCGATCCGTACATGCGCGGCCGGATGAGCACTGCCAAGTCGTACGCGCCGCCGGCGAACGTCGGCGAGCCGATGGTCGGCGCCACGGTCAGCCAGGTCGTCGCCTCCAACGACCCGAAGTTCGCCGCCGGCGACTTCGTCCTCGGCTTCGACGGCTGGCAGGACTACGCCGTCGGCGACGGCAAGGGCCTGCGCAAGCTCGACCCCGACGCCGCCCCGCTCTCCTGGTACCTCGGCGTGCTCGGCATGCCCGGCCTCACCGCGTACGTCGGCATGCTCGACATCGGCCAGCCGAAGGCCGGCGAGACCGTGGTCGTCTCGGCCGCGGCCGGCGCGGTCGGCTCCATCGCCGGACAGATCGCCAGGCTGATGGGCTGCCGCGTGGTCGGCACCGCCGGCTCCGTCGACAAGTGCGCCTACGTGATGGGCGACCTCGGCTTCGACGACTGCATCAACTACCGCGAGGAGGACCTCGGCGCCGCGCTGGACAAGGCCTGCCCGAAAGGGATCGACGTCTACTTCGACAACGTCGGCGGCGCGGTGCTCGACGCGGTGCTGCAGCGCATCAACGTCCACGCCCGCATCCCCCTGGTCGGCCTCATCTCCCAGTACAACGATGAGAAACCCCGCCCCGGCCCGAACCTCCAGCCGCTGCTGACCAACCGCGCCACGATGCGGGGCATGATCATCAGCGACCACGCCAGCCGCTTCCCCGACTTCATCCGCGACATGACGCAGTGGCTCGCCGCGGGAAAGATCCACTACCGCGAGGACGTGGTCGAAGGGCTGGAGAACGCGCCGCGCGCCTTCCTCGGGTTGTTCGAGGGGGAGAATTTGGGCAAGAGGGTGGTGAGGATAGCCAGTTACTAGTTGCTGGTTGCTGGTTGCTTGCGCCTCTGCCGGTTCCAGGCGCCGAGGCGCAAGTAACCAGCAACTAGTAACCAGCAACTTCATCCCACGGAGCAAGACATGACCGTCATCGTGGACCGCCCCACCCCCCAAATCGCCGTGCTGAAGCTCCACCGCCCCGAGGCGCGCAATGCGCTCAACGCCGAGGTGCGGCGACTGTTGGCGGAGCGCTTCAAAGAGCTCGGCGAGGACGAAGAGACGCGCTGCATCATCCTCACCGGCGGGGACAAAGTCTTCGCCGCGGGCGCGGACATCCGGGACATGGTCGAGCGCTCGCCGGTGGACATGCTCACGCGGCGCGGGGAGCGTCTCTGGGCGCCGATCGCGTCGTGCCCGAAGCCGGTCATCGCCGCCGTCAACGGCTACGCATTCGGCGGCGGGTGCGAGCTGGCCATGCACGCGGACATCATCATCGCCGGCGAGGGAGCGAGCTTCGGGCAGCCGGAGGTGCGGGTCGGCATCATGCCCGGCGCGGGCGGCACGCAGCGCCTCGTGCGCGCCGTCGGCAAGTTCCGGGCGATGAAGATGCTCCTCACCGGCGAGCCGGTGCCGGCGCGCGAGGCGCTGGCGATGGGTCTCGTCAGCGAAGTCGTCGCCGATGCCGAGGTGATGACGCGCGCGCTGGCCGTGGCCGGCACGATCGCGAAGATGCCGCCCCTCGCCGTGATGCAGATCAAGGAGGCGGTGCTGGCCGGCGAGGACTCCTCGCTGGAGGCCGGCCTGCTGCTGGAGCGGAAGGCCTTCCAGCTCCTCTTCGCCTCGAACGATCAGAAGGAAGGGATGCGCGCCTTTCTGGAGAAGCGCAAGCCGGAGTTCGAAGGGCGATGAGAAAGCAGTGGTACGCCCTCGCCGTCCTCTTCGTCATCAACGCGATGAACTTCTTCGACCGCGTGATCGGCGGCGCGCTGGGCGAGCCGATCCGCCGCGAGTGGAACCTCAGCGACGGGGCCCTCGGCGCGCTCGGCACGGCCTTCACGCTCCTCTACGCCTTCGTCGGCGTCCCCATCGGCCGCCTCAGCGACCGCAAGCCGCGCAAGGCCATCCTCGCCGTCGCGGTCTTCATCTGGAGCGGCCTCACCTCCCTCTCCGGCCTGACGCGCACCTTCTGGGAGCTGTTCGTGACTCGCCTCGGCGTCGGCGCGGGGGAGGCGGCGTGCGCCCCCGCCGCCACGTCGCTCATCGGCGACCTCTTCCCGCCGCAGCGCCGCGCGCGGGCCATGTCGGTCTTCATGATGGGACTGCCGGTGGGCATCGCCCTCTCGTATTACGTCGGCAGCTACGTCGCCGCGGCGTACGGCTGGCGCGCGGCGTTCTTCATCGCCGGCATCCCCGGCGTGCTGGCGGGCGTCGCCGCGCTGTTCATCGACGAGCCGCCGCGTGCCGTGGCGAGGCATGAGGCGGGACGCTCGCCGTGGCGCGAGCTGTTCTCCATCCCGACCTT
>DATEOX010000227.1:0-13680 GCA_035273585.1 Thermoanaerobaculia bacterium | reverse complement strand
GGCCGGCTGGAGAGCCGGCCCTACATCCTCAGCCGCGGACGGTCGTCGTGTTCGTCGACCAGCTCCGGCTCGCGCCGTTCAAGCGCGACCCGGTGTTCGGCGCGCTGAAGGACCTGCTGCACGAGGTCGTGCGCAAAGGCGACGCGGTGAGCATCCTCTCCTGGCGGGGCGAGCCGGTCACGGCGCTCGATCCGACCGACGACCTTGCGGCCGTCGACGCGACGCTCGACCGGCTGGCCCGGCAGACCACCGGCGTGCAGGGCGATCCGCTCAACGACTTCCGGCGCACGGCGACGGAGAACATGGACTTCTACCGGCGCAGCGTGGAGTCGGCGCGCGCCCGCGGCTACAGCGTCGACATCAACTCCTTCGTCCCGCCGCTCGATGCGTACGAGGCGGCGGTGTGGGCCAAGGCCGAGCTGAAGCGGAAGTCGCAGGCGCTGCAGGCGGTGATGACCGGCTTCGCCGGCACGGAAGGGCGCAAGGTGATGCTCCTCGCCTCTCACCGGATGTCGCAGGTTGCCGGCGCCGAGTTCTTCTTCGCCGCCGGCCAGCGCTGGCCGCTCACGCAGCAGCTCCGGACGGAGTTCAACACGACCGACCTCGTGGCCTCCATCGCCCGCACGGCGAACGCCACCGGCTTCACCGTCTATCCGCTCTATCCGGAAGGGATGAGCACGACCTTCACCCTTCCCGACGCCCAGCAGGCGCAGAACATCGTCGCTCTCGGCGGCTCCGACGGCAACGGCGGTACGCAGGCCGTCTTCGACAACGAGGTCTTCTCCAACGAGGCGATCTCGCTGCACGACATCGCCCGCCAGACCGGCGGCGTGATGGCCGGCAGTGCCAAGGACATCGTGGAGCTGCTGCCGCGGGTGGCCGACGACTTCGCCGACTACTACTCGCTCGCCTACCGGGCCACGCGTCACAACGAGGACCGCGCGCGGAGCGTGGTGGTGCGGCCGAAGAACCGCGAGTACACCGTCCGCGCCCGGCGGGAGATCATCGAGAAGTCGGAGCGGACGAAGATGTCCGAGCGGGTGATCGCCACCCTCTTCGCCGAGCCGGAGCGCTCCGTGCTGCCGCTGAAGGTGCAGATCGGAAAGGCGAAGAAGACGGGGCTGCACCGCTATCGCATCCCGCTCACCATCCACATCCCGGCCGATCAGCTCATGACCGTGGCCGAGCAGCGCGGCGCGGTGGGCGGCTTCTCCGTCTACCTCGCCTGGGGGGGCATCCTCGGCGAGATCAGCGACGTGACCACCCGAGTGCAGCCGTTCACCGCCCGCGACCTAGCCGACGCGAAGGGCTGGTTTACCTACGACTTCGAGCTGGTGGCCGACGAGCGGACGGACCGGGTGGCGGTCGGCGTCATGGACGAGCTCGGGAAAGACTTCGGCGTGGCACGGGTCGCGCTGCCGCCGAGGGGGTGAGGAGTTGTTGGTTATTAGTTGTTGGTTATTAGTAGAACGGATGCCGCGCGTCTCTACTAACAACCAATAACCAACAACTAACAACTGAGTTTTCCATGCGCATCGGCATCATCTCCGACACCCACGGCCTTCTCCACCCGCGCGTGCCGGACGTCTTCGCCGGCGTGGACCACATCCTCCACGCCGGCGATGTCGGCGGGGCGCATGTGCTCGAGGCGCTGCGGGAGATCGCGCCGGTGACGGCGGTCGCGGGGAACAACGACGATGCGGATGGCTACGAGATCGCGCGCTTCGGCGACATCGTCGTCACGCACATCCTGCCGCGGCCGAGCAAGCCGGGGAAGCACGTGCTGGACGCGCTGAAGCGGAAGAAGGCGGACCTCGTCGTCTTCGGGCACAGCCACCTGCCGCACAACGAAGTGCGCGACGGCATCCGCTTCTTCAACCCCGCCAGCGCGGGGCCGCGGCGGTTCGACTATCCGGTCTCCGTCGGCATCCTCGAGGACGGGCGCGCGTACCACGTCGCGCTCGACGAGCGCTCCGTCGGCGCGCTGCGAAAGCGGATGAATCAGATGCGATGATGCGCGCGTGCGCCGCTTCGCCCTGTTGCTGCTGATTGCCGCCGCCTGCTCGAAGGAGCGGGCGACGTTCCGCGGCGCGCCGGTGGTCATCATCTCCGTCGACACCCTCCGCTCCGACCACCTTCCGGCGTACGGCTACGAGGGCGTCGCGACGCCGCACATCGATGCCCTCCGCCGCGACGCCGTCCTCTTCGAGCGCGCGTACAGCCACTGCCCCATGACCCTCCCGTCGCACGTCTCGATCTTCACCGGCCTGCTGCCAACCGAGCACGGCGTGCGCAACAACGTCGGCTATCGCTTCGACGCGCCGAAGCACCCGACGCTCGCCGCGACGCTCCGCGGCAACGGCTACCGCACCGGCGCCGCCGTGTCGTCGTACGTGCTCCGCTCCGAGACCGGCATCGCGGACGGCTTCGAGGCTTACGACGACTCGATTCCGGTCGCCGCCGCCGGCGCGGTCAGCGAGCATCAGCGCTCCGGCTACGAGACGCTGAAAGCAGCCGACGCGTGGCTGAGCCAGCGCGCGAACGAACCGTTCTTCTACTTCTTCCACATCTACGAGCCGCACGCGCCGTACAACCCGTCGTACGACGGCGAGATCGCCAAGGCGGACGACATCGTGGGGCGCCTCGTGGCGCGGCTGAAGGCGCTCGGCGTGTACGAGAAGGCGGTCATCGTCTTCCTCTCCGATCACGGCGAGGGGCTCTGGCAGCACGGCGAAGACCAGCACGGCATCCTGCTCTATCGCGAGGCGCTGCAGGTGCCGCTGTTCATCAAGCTGCCGCAATCGGCGCGCGCCGGCACGGCGGTGAACCGTCCCGCGCAACTCGCCGACGTCGCGCCGACGATCCTCGACCTTCTCGGCATCGCCAAGTCCGATCGCTCGCTGCTGAAGGATGCGAAGCGGCATCCGATCTACTCCGAGACGCTCTACCCGCGCATCCACTTGGGATGGAGCGAGCTGCGGTCGCTGATTGACGAGCGCTGGCACTACATCGACGGACCGCGTCCCGAGCTGTACGACCTGGCGCACGACCCCGCCGAGGCCAAGGACGTGTCGGCAGTCGAGCGGCGCACGTATGCCGCGCTCAGACAGACGATGGCCACGTATCCGAGCGCGATCGAGTCGCTGCAGGTCATCGACCCGGAGGATGCTGAGAAGCTCGCCGCCCTCGGCTACATCGGGACGGCGAAGAACCGCACTGGCCCCCTGCCGAACCCGCGCGACGAGATCGCCCACCTGGACGAGATCAAGCTCGCCTTCCAGCTCGCCGATCAGCGCCGCTACGACGAGGCCATCCCCGTCTTCCGGCGCATGCTCCAGCGCAACCCGCACCTCAGCGACGTCTGGTCGAAGCTGGGCGAGATCCTCGTCGAGTCCGGCCGCTACCCGGAGGCCATCGAGACCTACAAGTCCGCCATCGCCCAGGCCGAGCGCTTCTCCCCCGACCTCGCGCTCGGCCTCGGCTTCGCGTATTTGAAGAACGAACAGCCGCGCGAGACGGTGCAGCACGCTGAGCTCGCGCTCTCGACGAACCCGCGCGAGGCGAACGAGCTGCTCGCCCGCGCGTATGCCGAGCTGCGCCAGTTCCCGGAGGCGGAGCGCCACGCGCGCGCGGCCATCGAGGCCGGCGACCGGCAGCCGACGTCCATCCTTCTGCTGGCCGAGGTGCAGCGCGCGGAGGGGAATCTGAACGGCGCGCTGCAGACGATTGACGAGGCGGAGCGGCGGGCGAACGACCTGGAGGTGCCGCACCTGTACGGCATCGACTATCTGCGCGGGGACGTCCTGGCGCGTATGGACCGGCCGGACGAGGCGGTCGTCGCCTTCCGGCGGGAGATCGAGCACGCGCCGCAGCACATGCAGGCGTACGCGAACCTCGCGCTGGTGTACTTCATCACCGGGAAGACCGCGGAGGGGAACGCCGCGCTCGAGCAACTGGCGCGCGCGAATCCGCATCGCGGCGCGTATCTGCTGGCGGCGAAGACGCTGGAGACGGTGGGGGATCAGCGTGGCGCCGCGCGGTGGAGAAACCGCGCGGCGCCGTGAATCGGATCAGAACTTCACGCCCACCGAGACGCGGTACGTCCGCGGCTGCTGGTAGGCGCTCTCGTTCGTCGGAGTGCCGAAAATCGGGCCCTTCTGCCAGTTCACGCCTTCCTTCGGCGTGTCGGTGAACGGGTTGAAGGCCAGGCAGCGCGTGCTGGCCGTGCCGCTCTGGATGCAGTTCGTGTTGCGGCGGGTGAGGATCGTCTTGTCGATGAAGTCCGGATCCTCGAGGCCCTGCTCGTCGAAGATGTTGATGAGATCCGCCTCGATGAAGAGCTGCGCCCTGCGGAACGTCGGCAGGTAGAAGTTCACGCCGAGGTCCGTCGACTTGATGTTGTCCAGGCGAAGGCCGCCGCGGTCGGTGAAGAAGTAGGTCACGGAAGACGGTACCGTGGCGTAGCCGGGGTTCACGACGCCATTCGTGGGGCCGTTGGCCTGGCCGGCGCGGACGTCGATGAGGCCCGTGGCGGAGTAGGCCAGCGCGGAGTGGTAGCGCTCGAGCAGCGACAGGTTGAGCCGGCCGACGGGCGTCCCCAGGTCGTACTGCACCCAGAGATTGCCGCGGTGGCGCATGTCCGGGCCGAGGTAGCCGACGGGCTGCGCCTGTTCGAAGTTCGTGTACTCCGGCTTGTCGAGATAGGTGTTGATGCTCGTGGCGAAGCCGGCCGTCTCGCCTTCCACGTTGCCGCGAAGGCGGGAGTAGGTGTAGTTGCCGCCGATGGTGAGCGGCTGCCAGGGGCGATAGCTGGCCTGGAACTGCACCGCGCGGTAGTTGCGGGAGAGGCCGGGGGCGCCGTTCTCGATGACGCCCTGGTCGAAGAGCGTGCCGTTCGGATCGCGGGCCTTGCCGGTCTGCAGCGTGCGGCGGATGACGTAGAAGTCGTCCCAGTTGCGGTGCACGTAGTCGGCGCGGACGAAGCCCTGGCTGCCGAAGGCGTGCGAGTAGCCGACCGTGTACTCATCCATGTACGGCGCGCGGAGCGAAGCGTCGAAGCGCGTCGTCACGCCCGGGATGTGCACGCTGGTGAGGAACTCCGTGTTCTTCGTCCCGCCCACGCCGTTGAACCAGGCGAAGACCTGGCGGATGACTTCCGCCACGGGGAGGAGCTGGCTGGTCGGCGTGCCGGCGGGGTTGAGGATCGGGCCGTGGTAGTCCCAATAGTAGGAGGCGTAGCGGCCGGCCGTGGCGGTGTTGTCCGCCGGTCCCTGGTCGACCTTCGAGACGTAGCGGCCGTAGGTCGCGCTGAAGCGGTTGTGGCCGTCGCCGCGGAGGTCGTACGACGCGGCCAGGCGAGGGCTGAAGGCGCTGTCGTCGACCGTCTTGTTGCCCGCCTGGTCGGTGCCGAAGGCCTTGTCGTAGCGCACGCCGAGGTTGAAGTTGAAGTGCTCGTTGAAGTCCCACTTGTCGTTGGCGAAGTAGGAGCGGACGGCGAAGTCCGACGTCCGCGAGAGCGCCGGCACCGGGTCGTACTCGATCTCCGCGTTCGAGGGGTTCACGCCGAAGAAGACCTCCGTCCCCACCTGAATGATCGTCCCGTGGATGCGCAGGTCGCTGCCGGACTGGTAGTTGTTCTCGTTGCGCAGCTGGTGGAACTCCTCGATGCCGCCCACCAGGCTGTGGTTGCCGGTGGCGCGCGTGGACCAGAAGTAGGAGCCCTTCCCCTGCCAGCTCTTGTTGTCGCGCTCCTTGGCCGGGCAGGGGGAGCCGCAGAAGGTCGGGGACCACATCCGGTTGCCGGTGGAGGCGTCGAGGAGGAGCGTCCCCTCGATGAGGTCGCGCGTCTCGGCGCCGTTGACGAACTTGTCGTTCATCCGGCTGTACTGCCCCTCCAGCAGGAAGCTGTTGGTGATGATGCCGTTGTAGTTGATGGAGAGCAGCGAGCGGGGACGGTCGAACGGGGTGAGGCTGCGCAGGTCGACCACCCGGCCGCTGCTGACCGTGTTGTCCCGCTTGTCGCGGCTGTTGATGTACGACACGACCGCGTTGTGCTTCGGCGTGATGGCGCCGGTGAGCTTGCCCTCGTAGCGGTGGTCGTCCTGGGTGAAGTTGTAGGGGATGAGGGTCTGCGTCGTCTGGCGGCGCTCGTCCTTGCCGGCATAGCGGCCGGCGGCGAAGAACCAGAGGCGGTCGCGCAGAATGCGCCCGCCGAAGGTCCCCTCGTAGGTGCTGTTCACCTGGTCGAGCGGATCGACCTGGCCGGCGAAGCTGCTCTTCTCCGTCCAGTTCGGATTGGTCAGCGAGTCGCGGAAGGAGCCGGTGAACTCGTTGCCGCCCGACTTCGTGATCGTGCTGACCACGCCGCCTGTGAAGCGCCCGAACTCGGCCGAGACGCCGCCGGAGAGGATCGTCGTCTCCTGCACCGCGTCCTCGATGTACAGCGGGTTGACGAACCCGCGCAGGTTCTCGTTGACCACCACGCCGTCCACGAGGAAGAGGTTCTCGAACGACTGCGAGCCGGAGATGGTGATCTGGTCGTTCGGGCCGGCCTCGGTGACGCCCGGCGCGAGGAGCACCGTGTCGTCGATCGTCCGCCCCACCGGCAGCTCGTTGATCTGCCGGATGTTGAAGTTCGTGGCCACTTCGCTCGTCTCGATGGCCGCCGGCGCCGCGGCCGTGACCGTCAGCGCCTCGCTGATCGCGGAGAGCTTCATCTCCACGTCCGCGCGGCTGGTCTGCGAGACGTTCACCGTCACCCGCTTCTTCAGCGGCTGCATGCCGGTGAGGTCGAAGGTGATGGTGTAGTCGCCGGGAGGAAGGGCGGGGAACGTGTAGCCGCCGCCGTCGCCGGTGGTGGTGGTGCGGGTGCCCTGCAGGGCAGGGGAGGCGACCGTCACGGTCACGCCGGGCAGCGGCGCGTTGTCGCTGGTGACGGTGCCGATCAGGATTCCGGTGGTGGCCTGGGCGAAGAGAGTCAGCGGACAGAGGAGGAGGACGAGGGGCACGAGCAGCCGGGTAACCTTCATGCGGACCTCCGTTTTTTTCTCAGGACTGCGACGCGGACGTAAAGAAAGTGTGAAGTGTCGGAATTGTAAACGCGAATGATGAAAGATGAACGATGAAGGGCGAACGATGAACAAAAGCCGAGGCCCGTTCATCGTTCATCCTTCATCGTTCATCGTCAAAGGGCGGCGCCTATAATCCCGGGCCTCATGCCGTTCCTCGAAGCGCGGGGGCTGTCGAAGACCTACCGCAACGCCGAAGTGCCGGTGCCGGTCTTCTCCGCGCTCGATCTGGAAGTGGAGCGGGGGGAGATGCTGGCCGTGGTCGGCCCCTCCGGCATCGGCAAGTCGACCCTCCTCCACCTCCTCGGCGGCCTCGACCGGCCGGACTCGGGGAGCATCCGCGTCGGCGACCAGCCGCTCAACGCGATGACGAACGACGACCTGGCCCGCTTCCGCAACCGCAACGTCGGCTTCGTCTTCCAGTTCCACCACCTCCTGCCGGAGTTCACGGCGGCGGAGAACGTGGCCATGCCGGGGTGGATCGGGCGGATGCGGCACGAGGAGGCTTTGCACAAGGCGCAAAACCTGCTCAGCGAGCTGGGGCTGGCGCCGCGCGAGCGGCATTACCCGAGCCAGCTCTCGGGCGGGGAGCAGCAGCGGGTGGCGATCGCCCGCGCGCTGCTCACCGACCCATTGCTCTTTCTGGCCGACGAGCCGACCGGCAATCTCGATCTGGAGACGAGCGAGCGGGTCTTCGACCTGATGCGCGCGTGCCATCAACGCCGAGGTCTGACGTCGATCATCGTGACGCACAATCCCGATCTCGCCGCGCGCTGCGATCGGATTTTTGTGATGCGCAAAACGTTAACGGCAGCAGTCGATTCAGGCGCATACGGCGGCTGAGGCCTGGCCGACCAGCGCCGCGGGCCGTGCCCGCACGTGTAGAATCGTCGCGTACGGTGCCCAGACCATGTTCGAAAAATACAATGAGAAAGCTCGCCGCGCGCTCTTCTTCGCCCGCTATGAAGCCTCGAAGTTAGGGTCGCGCGTCATCGAGTCGGAGCACATCCTGCTCGGCGTGCTTCGGGAGGGCGAGGAGATCATCAAGGAGATCTTCTCCCGCTTCAACGTCAAGCCCGAACAGATCCGCCGGGAAGTGGAAGGCGACCGGCTCTTCGTCGACCGCATCTCCTCCTCCGCCGAGCTCCCCCTTTCCGAAGAATCGAAAAAGATCCTGGCCTACGCCGCCCACGAGGCGGAGTCGATGCTCCATCAGTACGTCGGCACCGAGCACCTCCTGATCGGCATCCTGCGCGTGGAGTCCTCCACCGCCGCCCGCATCCTCACCGCCAAGGGCCTCAACGTCTACGGCGTCCGGGAGGAGACCATCTCCATCCTCAAGGAGCGGGAGGCCGACAAGCAGAAGAAGGAGCTCCCCTTCCTGGCCGAGTACGCGCGCGATCTGACCCAGATGGCGCACCAGCAGCAGTTCGATCCCCTCATCGGCCGGGAGAAGGAAGTCGAGCGGATCATCCAGATCCTCTCCCGCCGCACGAAGAACAACCCCATCCTCCTCGGCGAGCCAGGCGTGGGCAAGACGGCCATCGTCGAGGGGCTCGCCCAGCGGATCGTCGACGGCAACGTGCCGCTTTTCATCGCCAACAAGCGCATCCTCTCGCTCGATCTCTCCCTGATCGTGGCCGGCACGAAGTACCGCGGCCAGTTCGAGGAGCGCCTCAAAGGCATCATCAAGGAGCTGAAAGAGAACCCGGACATCATCATCTTCATCGATGAGATCCACTCCCTGATCGGCGCCGGCTCGGCGGAAGGCTCCCTCGACGCAGCGAACATCCTCAAGCCGGCGTTGTCGCGGGGCGAGATCTCCTGCATCGGCGCGACCACCATCCGCGAGTACCGCCGCTACATCGAGAAGGACCGCTCCCTCCTCCGCCGCTTCCAGGCCATCACCGTCAACCCGCCGAACGAGGACGAGACGCTGCAGATCCTGGAAGGCGTCAAGGAGCGGTACGAGGCCTTCCACAAGGTCAAGTACAGCGAGCACGCCATCCGCTCCGCCGTCTACCAGTCCAACCGCTACATCACCGACCGCTTCTTCCCTGACAAGGCCATCGACATCCTCGACGAGGCCGGAGCGAAGGTGAAGCTCCGCCGCGTGGCGGACACGCAGAACCTGCGGCGGCTGGAGTCGGAGATCCGCTCCATCGTCAAGGAGATGAAGAAGGCGATCTCGGACAAGGACTTCGAAAAAGCTGTTTTTCTGCGGGAGCGGGAGATCGAGCTGAAGGAAGAGGTCGAGCGCTTCAAGCAGGAGCGCGAGTCGGTCGGCGACGAGCTGATGGAGGTCACGAAGAAAGACGTCGAGGAGATCATCAGCTCCTGGACCGACATCCCGGTCACCTCCATCGAGGCGGACGAGGCGGCGAAGCTCATCAACATGGAAGAGACGCTGATGCGCCGGATCGTCGGCCAGGACAAGGCCATCCGGGCCATCTCCCGCGCCATCCGCCGCTCCCGCCTCGGCGTCGCCTCGCCGAACCGCCCCATGGGCTCCTTCATCTTTCTCGGGTCATCCGGCGTCGGAAAGACGGAGGTGGCGAGGAGGCTGGCCGAGTTCCTCTTCGGCTCCCAGAAGCACCTCATCCGCTTCGACATGTCGGAGTACATGGAGAAGCACGCCGTCTCGAAACTGATCGGCTCGCCCCCGGGCTACGTCGGCCACGAGGAAGGTGGCCAGCTCACCGAGCGCGTGCGGCGCAACCCGTACTCGGTCGTCCTCCTCGACGAGATCGAGAAGGCCCATCCGGACATCGCCAACATCCTCCTGCAGATCCTGGAGGACGGCATCCTCACCGACTCCCTCGGCAACCAGGTCGACTTCCGCAACACGCTGATCATCATGACCAGCAACCTCGGGACGCGGTTCCTGTCGACGAAGGGCCACATGGGCTTCCGGGAGAAGACGCCGGACGGCGAGCAGAAGAGCGCCGAACAGCTCATTCATCAGGAGCTGAAGAAGGAGTTCTCCCCCGAGTTCATCAACCGCATCGACGACATCATCATCTTCAACCCGCTGACCCAGACCGAGCTCCGCCACATCTGCCGCCTCCTGGTGGACGACGTCAACCAGGCGCTGATCCAGAAGAACGTGCAGATCACGGTGGACGACACGGTCGTGGACTGGCTGCTGAAGAAGGCGGAGGAGGAGTCGAACTCCGGCGCCCGCCCGCTGCGCCGGGCCATCCAGCGCCACATCGAGGACGAGCTCTCCGAGTTCATGATCCGGCACAAGGACAACGTCCCGGAGCGGATCGAGTTCACGATGAACGGCGACGAGGTGGTGCTCATCCCCGGCGCGACGCCCATCGCCGTGCCCTCCTGACGCCGGTTCGCCGCACCGCACCGCCATTTCGCTGCATTTCCGCTGCGCCCCCGACCCCGGGGGCGCGACTGTATTGCCCGAAAGGGGAATCAGATGAAGCGGATGATCATCGCGGTAGCGGTCTTCCTCCTGGCCGTGACGGCGCAGGCGGCCCAGCACGAGCCGTACACGCGCAACGTGGCCATCGTGGTCTACAACAACGCCGAGATCCTCGACTTCGCCGGGCCGACCGAGGTGCTGTCGGCGGCCTCCGGGTTCGGCAACGTGACGGGGGAGGATGCGTTCAAGGTCTACCTCGTCGCCCGGACGAAGGAGCCGGTGCTGGCCCAGGGCTTCATCAAGGTCACACCGGACTACGCGTACAGCGAGGCGCCGAAAGCGGATGTGATCGTGGTGCCGGGCGGCAACTCGGCCGAGCTGACGCGCGACCCGGCCTTCATGGCCTGGTTCAAGAACGCGGCGCAGGAGTCGGAAGTGGTGCTCACCGTCTGCACGGGCGCCGCGGTGCTGTCGAAGACGGGGCTCATCGATGGGCTGGAGATCACGACCTGGTACGGCGCGATCGAGGGGCTGCAGAAGAGCAATCCGAAGATCAAGGTGAAGGACGGCCGCCGCTTCATCGACAACGGCAAGTACATCACCACCGCCGGCGTCTCGGCGGGCATCGACGGCGGGCTGCACCTCGTGAGCCGCCTCCTCGGGCGGCGCACGGCCGACCAGGTCGCGCGCTACATGGAGTACCACTGGACGCCCGAGCCGTACCTGGCGCGCAACTACGCGTACCTCAACCCGAGCACGAGCGACACCGGCCGGCAACTGCAGCTCGCCTCGATGAGCCGCGAGTCGAAGGACTTTGCCTCGGCGGTCTCGACCTACCGGGCAGTTCTGGCGAACGACGAGACGAACGCCGCCGTCTGGGCGGAGCTGGGCCAGACGCTGCAGGCGAGCGCCGACCATCGCGGTGCCGCGGATGCATTCGTGAAGGCGGTGAGCAACGCGCCGGCGGACGCCCCGAAGTGGCGCCGCGCGCACGGCCTGTATGCCGCGGCCGTCGAGTACGCGAAGGCGGGCGACACCACCCGCTCGGCGGATTTGCTGAAGCAGGCGGTCGACGCGGGGATCAAGGAGCACTACCCGGCGTACATGGACGAGCCGGCGCTGGCGAAGGTGGTCATCGCGGCGAAGTAGCAAGCAACTCCCCTCGCCCCGCTTGCGGGGAGAGGGTGCCGCGAAGCGGCGGGTGAGGGGTCTCCGCAGCATGGCCGACGCCTCTCATCCGCCCTGCGGACATCTTCTCCCCCGCCGGGGAGAAGGGTCTTAGCGCAGCATCTTCTCGAATGCCTCCCGGCGGGCGCGGCTGAGCTTCAGCCGCGTCCCGTCCTGGAGGACGAGGACGCAGTCGCCGCGGAAGAGCGGATGCAGCTCCCGCACGCGCTCCACGTTCACGATGGCCGAGCGGTGGACGCGGAAGAAGCGCTGCGAATCGAGCTGCTGCTCGATGTCGTTCATCGTCTCCCGCAGCAGGTGGGTCTTGCCGCCGACGTGGAGCGAGACGTAGTAGTCGGCCGCTTCCACCCAGTCGATCTCGTCGGGACGGATGAGCAGCACCTTCTCCCGCGTCCGGACGAAGAACCGCCGGGCGTGGCCGTCGAGGAGCTTCACCAGGCGCTCATCGACCCGCTTCGCCCGCGCCGCCTCTTTCGCGCGCTCCAACGCAAGAGCGAAGCGGCGGTCGTCGAACGGCTTGAGCAGGTAGTCGAGCGCGTGCACGTCGAAGGCGCGCAGCGCGTAATCGTCGTACGCGGTGACGAAGACCACAGCCGGCACCGCGCCCGGGCCGACCGCCTGCAGGACCTGGAAGCCGTCCACCTCCGGCATCTGCACGTCGAGGAAGAGGATGTCCGGCCGCTCGCGGGCGATCACCTCCGGCGCATCGATCCCGGAGCACTCGCCCACCACGCGCACGTCCGCATCGCGGGAGAGGAGATAGCGCAGCGTCTCGCGCGCGAGCGGCTCATCATCGACGACCACCACCCGCAGCCCGCTCACGCCTCGCTCCACGGGATGGTCAGCGAGGCGATCACGCCGCCGCCCAGCTCGCGCAGCTCGAAGCGCTGCCTCGCGCCGTAGAGCTGCCGCAGCCGCTCCGTCGTGTTCTGCAGGCCGATGCCCTCGCCGTTCTTCGCAAGCGACCCGCTGTTGAACATCTCGATGGTCAGCTCGCCGTCGCGGCGGAAGGCGCGGACGTCGATCCGCCCCGCGGCCGCGGATTTCGCGATGCCGTGCCGGATGGCGTTCTCCGCCAGCGGCTGGAGGATGAGTGCCGGCACGGCGGCGGTGCGCGCGTCGGCCGCGACGTCGATCGTCACCGCCAGCCGGTCGGCGAAACGGATGCGCTGGATGTCGAGATAGCGGCGCAGGATGGCCGCCTCTTCCTCGAGCGGTACCTGCTGCCGCCCGGCGCGGTCGAGCGTGTAGCGGAGGAGGTCGGACAGGCCGGTGATCATCTCGATGGCGTCCGCGTCGCGCCGGCCGCGCACCAGGGCGGCGATCGAGTGCAGGGTGTTGAACAAAAAGTGCGGCTGTAATTGCAGCTCCAGCGCGTGCAATCGCGCCGCGGCCAGCGACTGCTCCCGCTCGCGCAGCCGGCGGTGGTAATCGAAGGCGAGGATGGCCACCAGCGTCGCGGCGTAGATCAAGACCTCGGACGGCAGCCGCGCCGCGACGGAGTAGATGAACGGCGAGCCGAACTCGCGGATGGTCATCGCGTCGAACGGCCGGATGGCCATGGTCAGCCAGATCCACGCCGCGCAGTGACCGACGCCGGCGATGATCGCCGCCAGCAGGTGCACCAGCACGCTGCGCGTCGTGAGCGGCGCCACCGGAAAGCGCGCCGCGAGCCAGGCGATGACCGGCGTGGCCAGCGCCCACAGCCACCAGACGCTGAGCGCGAACGCGAGCAGCCGCGTGAACGAGTGGCCGTGGGTGATCATCGCCACGTACAGGTTCGCGGCCGTGAGCAGCGCGAAGCTCGTCCAGAAGGCGAGCGCCACGCCGAGGGGCTTGGACATCGCCGTAGTGTGCCGCAGCTTTGGCGCTTCGTGGTGCGGGTGCAGTGAAATGGGCGTTTCGTGCAGGGAACGGGTCATCGCTCGAACACGAACGGATGCGCCCGCACCGTCCCGTCCAGCGCGTAAAAGGTGATCGTCATGCGCGTCGCGGTCAGCTCCACCACGGCGAAGCCCCCCTCCCGCTTCGCATCGGCCGGGTAGA
>DATEOX010000226.1:0-5167 GCA_035273585.1 Thermoanaerobaculia bacterium | reverse complement strand
GAAGCCGGCGCCGGCGATGCCATCGCCCGAGCGGCGCATCGCGGACGCGGAGAAGGCGCTCGCGCGCAATGACCTTCCGGCCGCCCGGACGATCTACCGCGAGCTGCTCGAGAACGGCGGATTCGATCACGCCGGCTGGGTGCGGCTGGCCGAGGGGTTGTATCGGGCCCGCGCGTTCAGCGACGCGCTGCGGGCGTTCGAGCGGGCCGGAGGATTGCGCTCGGGGGAGGAGCCGTACCACTTCTACATGGCCGTCGCGTTCTACGAAACGGGGCGCTATGACGACGCGAAACGGGAGCTCGCCACCGCGCTGCCGTTCATCGAAGTGACTCCGGATGTTGCCCGTTATCGCGCGAAAATCGAGGGCGCCATCGATTAGAAGATCGATCTTGCAATCTCTACTTTTTTGGTAGAATCCGCCCAAATTCTGCAAACGTAGCCCCGCGCGGAAGGTGGCATTTCATGAAAAGACTGGCCCTTGGTTTCGCCCTGCTGCTCCTCACTGTCTCCAGCTTCGCGGCGGACCGGCCGACGACCCCGGAGATGAACCCGCCGTCCAACGGCGAGGACTGGCTCAAGCTCAGCAGCACGGAGAAGCTCTTCTGGTCCATCGGCTACGCGCAGGGATACCAGGACGCTCTGGACAAGATCGACGTGGCGTCGGGGCCGAACACGGCCTGCGCCAACCTGGCCGCGCGCACCGAGCGGCAGACCTCGACGGCCGGCAAGGTCAGCGGCTTCGAGCTCGTCTCCGGGCTGGAGAAGTTCTACGGCGAACCAGCCAATGCGGTGATCCCGGTGGGCAGCGCGATCCGCATCTATCTGCTCCAGGCCAGCGGCAAGGATCAGACGACCATCCAGGAGCTGATCGAGACCGCCCGTTTGCTCGGGGCGCAAACCCGCACCGCCGCCAAATAGGGGTACACTGATCGGCCAGAGAACGGCCTTCCGTCTTTCCGGCCGTTCGGGAGGACCGCGTGGGTAAGGGCTTCGGAGTCGCGTTCGTCTGCCTGCTGACGTTCTCGGCGATCGGGGAAGAGCCCCTGCCGGTCGTGATCGCCAGGGCCGAGCCGCGCGAGGTGATCACGGAGGTGGGGCCCGCGCACGAGACGGCGCCCATCACGATCGCCGATGCCGCGCGCGGCAACGACTTCATCACCTTCACCGCCCTCTACTCCGCTCATCCCGATCCCGTGTTCGCCGACCTGCGCGAGCTCTGGACGTACTCGCAGACGGAGCGCTTCGGCGCCTTCTACGGCGAGGAGCTGCACGCGCGGCTCGCGCGCCGCTATCCCGGTTACGCCGCGTACATCGATGACTACCGCATCGTCGACAGCCGCGGCCAGGTGTTCTGGCCGTCCGCCGAGACGCGGACGTTCCTGCTCGAGCGCGCGCTGCGCTCGGAGGTGCCGGAGCCGGAGGTGCGGGTGGCGGAGGCACGCCCCTCACCCGGCCTACGGCCACCCTCTCCTCGCCGCGCGGGGAGAGGGGCTGGGGGAGCACAGGTGCCGCCGATTGCGACCGCGGCGACCGTCGTGCAACTGCCGAAGCCGGCGCCCGTCGCGCATCAGCAGCCCATCGCAGCCGCCGCCGTCCTCGTCCCGCGCGCCGACAACAGCGCCGCTTCCGGACGCGGGATCTTCCTCATGATCCTCGGGCTGGTCGGCGTCGGGGTGCTCACGCTGATGCTGCGCACGCCGCTCGAAGAACAGCCGGCCGAAGAGCGCAAGATGATCACGACGCTCGGGCTGACGTCGCTGCCGCCGCCTACTGAGCAGCAGCCGCAGCCGCGGAAGACCGGCTCTCACGGGTGAGCTCCGCCAGGCGCCGCATCAGCCGCGGCCAGTCCACCGGCTTGACGAAATAGTCGTCCGCGCCGACCGCGATGCCGAGGTCGCGGTTGTCCACCACGGAGAGGATCACCACCGGGATGTCCCGCGTCGCTTCGTCCGCCCGCAGCCGGCGCAGCACTTCCCATCCTTCGATGCCCGGCAGCACGACGTCGAGCGTGATGGCCACCGGCTGGACGGTTTTCGCCAGACGCAAAGCCTCCTCCCCCGTCCGAGCCCGGATGGCGGTGAATCCGCCCGATAGCAGATACGCGCTCAGCGCGTCGTATGCATCGTTCTCGTCCTCCACCACCAGGATCCGCTCGCCGGGCGGGATCACCGTGCCGTCCGGACTGACGATCGGGCTGGGGATCGTCGCGCCGCGGAAGCGGCGGGGAAGCATGAAGGTGAACGTGCTGCCGCTGCCGAGCGTGCTCTCCACGTCGATCGAGCCGCCCTGCAGCTCGACGAACTTGCGCACGAGCGAGAGACCGAGGCCCGTGCCGCCGTGGCGCCGGTTCGCGGCGCTGTCGATCTGGCGGAACTCCTCGAAGATCAGCTTCCGGTTCTCCGGCGCGATGCCGATGCCGCGGTCGATCACCGAGACCGCGACCCTGTCGCCATCCGCGGCGCGGGCACGGATCGTCACGACATCGTTCGAGGGTGAGAACTTCACGGCGTTCGAGAGGAGGTTGTAGAGCACCTGCTTGAACTTCGCCTGGTCGGTCTGGATGTCTTCCACGCCCGGCTCGACGTCGACCTCGAACGAGATCCCCCGCCGCGCCGAGAGGCCGCGCATCACCTGGCAGACGCTCTCGATCGCGCCGCGCACCGGGAAGAGCTCCGGCAGCAGCTCCATCTTCCCCGCCTCCACCTTCGAGAGGTCGAGGATGTCGTTGATGATCTCCAGCAGATGCTGGCCGGAGCTGAGGATCGACTTGAGAAAGCCGACGTACTTGGCTTCGAGCTGATCGCCGAGGCGCTCCACGAGAATCTCGGAGAAGCCGATGATGGCGTTCATCGGCGTGCGCAGCTCGTGCGACATGTTCGCCAGGAAGGTGCTCTTCGCCGCGTTCGCCTCCTCCGCCTGGCGATTCTTCGCCTGCAGCTCGCGCAGGATGCGCGCCTTGGAGATGGCCGACACGGTGTGCTCGCGCAGGCGCGCCAGCTTGCGCAGGTCGGAGCGGCTGAACGCATCCGGATCGGTGAAGTTGTCGAAGATGAGGTAACCCTCCACGCGACCGCCGAGCGTGACGGCCATGGCCAGCATCGACTTCGGCACCGGCAGGTGTCCGGTCTTCTCGCTGCCGGCCAGGCTGCGCATCTGCTCCTCGCGAATGAGATACACCCCTTCCTCGAGCTGCTCGGCCGTCTCGGAGTAGCGGCGCGTGGCCTCGTCGATGGTCAGGCCGATGCCGCGGAAGACCTCCGCGTCGTAGCCGGTCACGGCCGCGACCTCGGTGCGCCGGTGCTCGTGATCGAACTTGAGGAACGCCGCCTTCTCCGCCTGCGGGAAGAGCTTCATCCCCTGCTCGAGGATGGTCTTGAGCAGGTTCTCCAGCACGACTTCGCGGTTGATGGTCTCCACGATGCCGGCCACGGTCTCGAGCTCGTGCGCCTGCGCCCGCAGCTCCTCGGTGCGCGCGGAGACGAGCTCCTCCAGCTCGCGGTTGCGGCGCTTGAGCCGGCGCGTGCGCAGCCGGTTCGCCAGGTGAGCGCCGAGGAAGATGAGGGCGATGTAGAGGACGCAGGCCCACCAGCGGAACCAGAGCGCGGGCTGCACGCGCAGCTCGTGGCGCAGCGGCGCGCGCGACCAGACGCCGTCGCTGTTGCGGGCCATGACCTCGAACGCGTAGGTGCGCGGGAAGACGTACGCCGGCAGGTTGGTGTAGCGGATCTTCGTGTCGCTCTTCTCCGCCGACCAGTCGTGGTCGAAGCCGGCCAGGCGCGTGCGGTAGCGGACGCGCGCCTCGTCGCTGAAGGTGAGCGCCGCGTATTCGATGGCCACCTCGTTGCCGCTCCCTGTCTCACGGAAGTCGACGCGGCGCAGCACGACAGGCGGCGGCGCGGTGTTGGCCTGCCGCAGCGACGGGTCGTATACGGAGATGCCGCTCGGGGTGGCGAGATAGATGCGACCGTCGATGCCGACCGCCAGCGGTCCGTACGCCCACGCCTCGTCGTCGATCAGACCGTCCGCCTTCGACACGCGGGAGACGACGCGGAAGTCTTTGCCGTCGACCTCCACCAGCCCGGCGTTCTGGCTCACCCAGACGTTGCCGCTCTTCGGCGACTCGGCCATGCCGACGACGAAGCCGCCGCCCAGCTCGCGCGTCCGCAGCATGGCCACCTGCCGCAGCGGATCCGTGCTCAAGACGGCGAGCCCGTCGCTCGTGCCGACCCACAGTCTGCCGTCGCGCCAGAGTAATGACCGCATGCTGTTCGACGGCGCGCCGTTCGCCGTCGTCCACACCGGCGCGAACTTCGCCGGCACGCCGGGCGTGGTGCTGCGATAGAGGCCGTTGTCCGTGGTGGTGATCCAGACGTAGCCCGCGTCGTCCACCGCGATGCTCGTCCCGCCCGTCGCCGGCAGGCCGGCGTCCGTCCGGTAGATGTGCCAGCCGTCCTTCAACAGCGCGGCGGCGCCGCCGCTGCCGATGGTCCAGACGGCGTCGCCGAACACGCGGATGGCGTACGTGACGTCCAGCGGATAGCCGGTGAGCGTGGCCGGAAGACCGCGGAAGGTCAGCTCGTGCGTGGTGGAGCGCGGCAACGGCGGCGGCGCGATGTGATCGAACGGCGAGAGGCAGCTCACGCCTCCGACGGTGCCGATCCAGAGCCGCCCTTGCCCATCGAAGGCGAGGGCATAGACGGAGTTGCTCAGCAGGCCGTCCGCCACGCGGATCGTCGAGGTGCCGTCTTCCCCGACCGCCGCCACCCCGCCGCCCGTCCCGGCCCATAGCGCGTCTCCCCACGGCACCGAAGCGCCGGGCGGGATGACTGCGAAGACGCTCGCATCGGGGAGGGAGGGCGGCGCGCCCCCGACCGCGCGTGCCGTGTACGCCTCGAACGCGCGGTAGTCCTTGCGCAGCCGCGACGCGCCGCCGTTCTGCGCGAACCAGAGGTTCCCCTCCCGATCCTCGGCCAGGCTCCACAGCGTCTCGCCGAGGAGCCCGTTCACCCGCGTAACGCTCCCGCCGGCGATGCGCACCGCGCCGGTGCCGAGACTGGCCACCCACACCTCGCCGTTGCGCGACTCGACGATGGAGACGATGCGCTCGGTCATGCGCTCCGTCATCCTGAGCCGCGCAGACGGCGAAGGATCCGTACCGATCTTGCCG
>DATEOX010000225.1:0-2220 GCA_035273585.1 Thermoanaerobaculia bacterium | reverse complement strand
TCAGGATGACTCTCTCCATTTCGATGAGCTTCCGCATCTCGCGCAGGAACCACGGATCGACGTACGACAGCGCGTGGATCTCCTCCACCGTCATCCCGGCCCGCAGCGCGTCGCCGATGGCGAAGATGCGCGAGGGCGTCGGCACGCGCAGCATCTCGGGCAGCTTCTCCCGCGCCGTGTTGCGCGTCTCGAGGCCGGACACGCCGATCTCCAGCGAGCGCAGCCCCTTCTGCAGCGCCTCGTTGAACGTCCGCCCGATGGCCATGGCCTCGCCAACCGACTGCATGGAGAAGGCGAGCGTCTGCGGCGTGTGCCGGAACTTCTCGAAGGCGAAGCGGGGGATCTTCACCACCACGTAGTCGATGGACGGCTCGAACGAGGCGGGCGTCTTCTTCGTGATGTCGTTCGGGATCTCGTCGAGCGTGTAGCCGGCGGCGAGCTTCGCCGCGAACTTGGCGATCGGGAAGCCGGTGGCCTTCGAGGCCAGCGCCGAGGAGCGCGAGACGCGCGGGTTCATCTCGATGGCCAGCCGCCGCCCGGTCTGCGGATGCACCGCGAACTGGATGTTCGAGCCGCCCGTCTCCACGCCGATGGCCCGGATGATCCGCTTGGCCTCGTCGCGCATGGCCTGGTACTCGACGTTGGTCAGCGTCTGCTGCGGCGCGACGGTGATGGAGTCGCCGGTGTGCACCCCCATCGCATCGAAGTTCTCGATGCTGCAGACGATGATCACGTTGTCCGCCTTGTCCCGCATCACCTCCAGCTCGAACTCTTTCCAGCCGATCACCGACTCTTCCACGAGCACCCGGTGGACGGGCGAGAGGTCGAGCCCGCGGGCGACGATGGCCCGCAGCTCTTCGACGTTGTACGCGATGCCGCCGCCCGAGCCGCCCAGCGTGAACGACGGCCGGATGACCAGCGGGTAGCCGATGCTCGCCGCGGTCTGCTCCGCCTCCTCGACCGTGCCGGCGTAGCCCGATTGCGGGACGTCGACGCCGATCCGGGTCATGCACTCCTTGAAGAGCTGCCGGTCCTCGGCCGTCTTGATGGCGTCATAGTTCGCGCCGATCAGCTCCACCCCGTGCCGCTCCAGCGCGCCGTTCTCGTAGAGGGCCATGGCCAGGTTGATGCCGGTCTGGCCGCCGACGGTGGGGAGGATTGCGTCCGGCTTCTCCCGGGCCAGGATCCGCTCCAGCGTCTCGGGGGTGAGCGGCTCGATGTAGGTCCGGTCGGCGAACTCCGGGTCGGTCATGATCGTGGCCGGATTGGAGTTGACCAGGACGACGCGGTACCCCTCGTCCTTCAGCGCCTTGCACGCCTGGGTGCCGGAGTAATCGAACTCGACCGCCTGCCCGATGACGATCGGGCCCGAACCGATGACGAGGATCGTTTTGAGGTCGGTCCGCTTGGGCATTCCGTTGCGGGATAGTACATGATGCCGGCGACGGCTCCGCATGCAACGCTTCATCACATGGGAAACGCTCGAGCTGCGCATCGACGGCGAGCGCATCAACGAGCTCGTGCAGACGATGAAGGTGCCGCCCATCGAGCGCCTCTCCCTCCGCTTTTCGAACGGCCTGTTGCGCGTCGAGGGGGTCATCCGCAAGGTGATCGCCGTCCCCTTCTCGGCCGACATCACGGAGCTGTTCGCGGAGGGGACGACCGTGCGGGTGCCGATCCGCTCCGCATCCGCGTTCGGCGCCATCCCCATCCCGCAGTTCCTCTTCATGATCGTGCAGGGGCGGCTGCCGAAGGACCTGGTCGGCTTCGAGCCGCCCGCCACGTTCGTGGTGTCGCTGGACCGCTTCTTGCCCCCGTTCGTCAGCGCCGACGTGCGCACGATCTGGATCATCGATGGCGGTCTCCAGATCACTCTCGGCCGCGGAGGCGCCGATCTGCCCGGAGATCTCGATGGAAAATGACGACCTGAATGAAGCGATGACCGAGGCCGTTCCCGTCCCCACGCCCGCCCGCGCGGAGCGTTTCTACGACCGCATCCGCCGCTCCATCGCCCTCTACGGCAAAAAGAAGGGCGGCAAGACGGAGAAGACCGCCGAATACCTCCTCCTCGTCCCCGACGTCTTCAACCTCCTGTGGCGCCTGGCCAACGACCGCCGTGTGAGCAGCAAGAACAAGGTCCTCCTCGGCAGCGGGATCGCCTACTACCTCTTTCCCCTCGACTTCATGCCCGACATCGTCCCCGGCATCGGCTTCCTCGAC
>DATEOX010000224.1:0-7151 GCA_035273585.1 Thermoanaerobaculia bacterium | reverse complement strand
CACCACCGCCGCCCGCCGCCCCTCGACGATGGCCTCGAAGCCGTCGACGTCGGTGTTGTCCGCGACGATCCCGCGGCTCGTCCTCACCAGCGTATTCACGGCCCCGGCCTCTCGCGCATTCGGGCGGATGTCGGCGCCGATGCCCTGCGCGAACGCGAACGCATCCTCCTTGAACGGCGCCGTGACGCTCAGCCCCGCCGGCGCGAACCGTTCCCCACGCGCGAACGGCTCCCCGACCTCGTCAAAGTTCTCGAAGGAGGCGATCGTGTATGCGGCGTCCATCCCTTCCTCGCGGAAGCGCGCATTGTGCACCGCCGGGGAGCGCGAGTGGCCCGCCGGATCGCCGAGGATGGCGAAAATGCGCAGCCCCTCACCCGCTCTTCGAGCCCCCTCTCCCCGCCGTGCGGGGAGAGGGCCGGGGTGAGGGGTGACCGCCCGCGCGCCATAGATCGCCAATGCCCTCTCCAGATCGATCTGTCCCGGCGCCGCGTTTCCCGCGAAGAACAGCTCCGAGCCGAAAAACGGCGCGAGGATGCGCGCGTACAGCCCTCGCTCCCCCATCCCGATCATCGTCTCCCCCGGCGCGATGCGCTCCAGGAGGCGCACGTTCTCCACGTAGCAGCGCGGCGTCACCGCCACCTTCACGTGCGCGCAGCGGTGAGCGCGCATCGCGGTCAGCAGCGCGTCGAGGTCGGGCACCCGCTCGTAATCGTGATGGGAGAGGACGATGCGCTCGCGGAAGCGCGGCAGGCGCTCGTCCTCGTTGCCATGCTCCACGTCCACCAGATCGATGCCCGCCGCGATCGCGGCCTCGATGTCCGGCATCGCGCCGCCGCGGTTCGTCAGGAGGATCGGTTTGCCCGTCGCCGCGCGCAGAGCGGAGAGGGCGAGCGGCGCGCGCAAGGTGTCGAGGCGCAGCTCGATGCCGTCGTGATCGGCGGTCAGGCGGCGGATGGCGTCGAGCGCCGAGTCCGGCGTCGGCTCGGCGATGGTCACGAACAGGCGCATCCGTCTACCACTCTTCGTACTTGGTGCCGTTCAGCGCCGTGCCGCGCGAAGACGACCTGACGTCCCACACGTTGTCGCCGTTCGTGGAGACGGAATCGAAGTCGTCGGTGCTCGACCTCGTCTGCCAGTCGTTCTCGCCGGTCATCGGGTCGATCAGGTCGCGCTCGCGCAGGAGCACCGCCTTCCGGCCGTCCATCAGCTCGATCGGCTTGGTGAGGTCCTCGAGCTTCTTCGGATAGTCACCCTGCGAAAGCTCGGGCGCGGTCTTCATCTGCCCCTTCTGGCGCAGGTCCGCGTAGGTGTCGATCGCGGCCGTGATGCGCGTCAGCCGCTCGCGCAGGATCTCTTCCTTCCGCCGCTTCCAGCCGAACTTCGCCACCGGCAGGGCGATGGCGGTGAGGATCACGACGACCGCGCAGACGGTGATCAGCTCGGCGAGGGTGAATCCGGCGGAGTGGCGGCGTTTCATCAGAATACGGATAAGTCAGGCCGTGGCACGCCCGATTCCGTAAATGCCGAGCGCGAGGATGGCCAGAGCCAGGAGCCACATGCCGCGCGGGTCGAGCGCCGGGACGTCCGCGACCGCTTCCCCTACGACGAACGTGCCGAGGAGGAAGTTCTCCTGGTCCACGATGCGCACCTCGTACGTGCCCGCCGCGAGCGGCCCGACGTTGAAGCTCTGCTGTCCCGGAATGTTGGCCGAGAGGCAGATCGCGCTCACGGTCTCGAGCTCGATGATGTGGCCGTTCACCCGCCGCAGCTTCAGCTCCGGGCAGAGGTAGCCGACCACCACCGTCACCGGCTGCCCGGCGGTGGGATGCGGCGGGCGGACTTCGAGCTGCGGAAACTGGGCAGATGCGGAGGAGGCGAGCGAAAGGAGAACGAAGGGGAGCACGAGGAGGCGGGACATCACGCCGTTGGTACGTCGCCCGCCTGGAGGATGTCCATCCGCTCGCGGGCGCTCGCCGCGCGGCGCGCGTCGCCGGCCCGGCTCCACATCCCCTGCAGGTTGGCCAGCACGCGCATCAGCGTCTGGCGCGGAGCCCACGACCGCAAGTGCTCGCTGGAGAGCCGCACCCGCCCGCCGCTCACGCCCCCCACCAGCTCGGCCAGCTCGCTCATCGACAGCGTCGCGCCCTCGTGGAACGGATCGACGTACACCTCGTTCAGCTCGAACTGCACCTTCACCACGTAATGCCCCGGCAGCCCGACGCCGAACGCGTTCAGCCCCAGCCGCCGCGCGACGTCGAGAAAGATGATGGAGAGCGTGATCGGGATGCCTGTCCGCCGGTCGATCACCTCGTTGAGGTAGGCGTTGCGCGGGTCGTAGTAGTTGTCGACGTCGCCGCGGTAGCCGTCGACGTCGAACAGCTCGGCGTGCAGGTGGCCGAGGAGGAAGACCGGCGGCTCGCCCGGCGCGGCGCGGCGGCGGATGCGCTCGGCCAGCTCGTCGAGGCCCGCCATGTAGTCGTCCACGTCGATGTGCGGGTAGTCCTCCAGAGCGATGAGCAGCGCGCCGCGCGCGAGATCGGCCGGCCCGATCTCCCCCGCCGCGAGCTCCTCGAATCGCCGCCGCGCGACGGCGGGGTGGGTGAGCGGCCGCATCGGCCACGAGTGTACGCTTACCGACTCATGAAGCCCGAGCGCACCGAGGCCATCATCCTGCACACCTACCCGGCCCGGGAGCGGGACAAGATGGTGGTCTTCCTCACCCCCGATCACGGCAAGCGCAAGGGGTGGGCGTACGGCGCGCGCAGTCTCAAGTCGCGCTTCGGCGCGGCGCTCGAGCCGCTGGCCAAGGTGCGCATCGGCTACGTGGAGCGCGAGGCCGAAGAGGTGGTGCGCATCGAGTCGGTCGATCTCATCCGCTCGCTGTTTCCGGCGCAGCAGCAACTCCTGAGCAGCGTCGCCGCGACCTACATCGCGGAGCTGGTCGACACGTTCGCCCAGGCCGACGACCCGGCGGAACGGATCTATCGACTCCTCGACCGCACCACCGAGTCGCTGCTCGCCGGCGCGCCGCCGATCGCCGTCGTCGCGTACGCCGAGGTGTGGATGCTGCGCCTGGCGGGCATCTTCCCCTCGTCGCGCACGTGCAACGAGTGCGGCGGCCCGCTGGAGCGGCCGCTGCGCTTCGACGCGCGCCTGCAGGGCTTCGTCTGTACGAACTGCGCCGGGCGCGACGCGGAGACGATCCCGAACGACGTCGCAGACGCCCTCGATGCGATGTCCCGTCCGGTGGAGGAGTTCGCCGCGCTGCCCATCCCCTCGCGTGTGCTCTTCGAGCTGCGCTCCCTCGCCGGCAGCATCCGCCGCCACTTCCTCGGGCACGAGCTGAAGTCGTTCGAGGTGCTGTCGAGCGTGGTCGGCGCGTCATGAAACGCGTCGCCGGCGTGCTCGCCATCTGGACCGCCGTGGCGCTGCTCTTCGCCGTGCAGCTCTCGAATGACGCGCGCTATTCCGGCCATCCGATCGGGAAGCCGCAGGCGCTGGCCTTGGCCCTCGCGGGGTGGTACGGATGGGCGGTCCTCTCGCCGCTGGTCATCATGCTCGCGCGGCGCACGCGGCGCGTCGTGCTGCACCTGCCGGTCTCGGTCGTGCTCACGTTCCTGAAGATCGCGCTGACCACGGAGCTGCTGCGCGCGGCCGGGATGTCGCAGCGCGCGGTGTCGCTGCTGGTCAACCTGCCGGTGAACCTCGCCGCGTATTGGGCCATCGCCGGCGCGACGTGGGCCATCGACGCACATGTCCGCTCGTCCAAGCTCGAGGCCTCGCTGGCCGAGGCGAGGCTGGAGCTGCTGCGCAGCCAGATCCATCCGCATTTTCTGTTCAATACGCTGAACGCGATCGCGGAGCTGATGCACGAGGATGTGGACGCCGCCGACCGGATGACGACGCGCCTCGCGGAGCTGCTGCGCGCGTCGCTCGACACCGCCGGCCGGCAGCAGGTGCCGCTCCGTGACGAGCTGGACATCCTCGACCGCTACGTCTCCATCGAGCGCGTCCGCCTCGGCGACCGGTTGCGCTTCGAGGTCGACGTCGATCCGCACCTGCTCGACGCGCCCGTGCCGAGCTTCCTGCTGCAGCCGCTGGTGGAGAACGCCATCCGCCACGCGGCCAGTTTCATCTCCGTCTCGGTGTCCGCCGGCCTGGTGATCGAGGTGCGCGACGACGGGCCGGGATTCCCCGAAGCGCCCATTCCCGGTGTGGGATTGTCGAACGTGCGCGAGCGCCTGCGCCAACTCTATGGCGACAAGGCGCGCCTCATCCTGAACAGCGGTCCCGGCGCCGTCGTGCGCATCGAGCTTCCCGCATGATCCGCGCGCTGATCGTCGATGACGAGCGCCTCGCGCGCAACCGCCTCGTGCGCCTCCTGCGCCGGCGCGAGGACGTGGAGGTGGCCGGCGTCGCCGTGAATGGCGATCAGGCGCTGGAGATGATCGCCAGCACGCGGCCGGAGCTCGTTTTCCTCGACGTCAAGATGCCCGGCGTCTCCGGCTTCGACGTCATCGCCGCGGCCGGCGAGCGGATGCCGCACGTGGTCTTCACCACCGCCTTCGACGAGTACGCGCTGCGCGCCTTCGAGGTCCACGCGCTCGACTACCTCCTCAAGCCGTTCGACGAGGAGCGCCTCTTCGCCTCGGTCGACCGCGCCGCGGCGCTGATCCGCTCCGCGCGCGTGCCGCGCCTGGAGACGATCGTCGTCCGGACGCCGGGCCGGGTCGTCTTCCTCTCGCTGCAGGAGGTGGAGTGGATCGAGGCCGCCGGCAACTACGTTTACGTGCACGCGGGGAAGGAGAAGCACCTCCTGCGCGCGAGCCTGAAGCAGATGTCCGGCCGCCTCGACGCGCATCGCTTTACCCGCGTACACCGCTCGGCCATCGTGAACGTGACGCGCATCCGCGAGCTCCGCCCCCGCGCGCACGGCGACGCGGAGGTGATCCTGCGCAGCGGCGCGCAGCTCGTGGCCAGCCGCACGTACGCCGCGCGCCTGCGCAAGCGGATGTCGGCTCGTCCCTGATCGCATCCGCCTCGTCACAAATCGGATTGCCGCCGTTTCGCGCGTCGCTACCGTCGCGTGCATGACGAAAAAGCGCATTGCCATCGAAGTCCTGGCCTGGTTCCTCTCGCTCTGGCTCTGCTTCATCTTCGCCAAGGCGGGCATCGCGAAGTTCGACGACGGCAGCGGCTGGGCGGCCGCCTTCCGCAACTGGCACTTCCCGGTCTGGTTCCGCCTGCTGATCGGCGTCCTGGAGACGCTCGCCGCCGCGCTCGTCCTCTGGCCCCGCACCGCCAGCTACGGCGCGGCCATCATGGGCGTGGTGATGCTCGGCGCGATCGGCAATTTCGCCGTGCACCATCGGATGCACCCGGCGCCGATCACCGCGCTGGTGGTGGCTGTCGTCGTTCTGCTGCTGCGCAGGAAGCAGGCGCTGCGCGTTACGCAAATTGAAAATGCAAAATTGAAAATTGAAAAAGAGGCGTGAGCGCGTCTCTCAATTCTCAATTCTCAATTCTCAATTCCCCTCAGCAATGAGCTCCCGGGAGTGGAAGCGAAATTCGTTGTCCTGCTCCAGGACGAGGAGGCGGCGCTCGATCCGCTCCTCGTCCGCGCGGGTGTAGACCGTCACCTCGAGCAGCGCTGTCCCGTCGTCGCGCAGCTCCGCCTCGGGGAGGAACGACGCGATGAGCGCCCGCACGAGTTGCGGCTGCTGCATGCGCCGCAGGGCCGCGTCGTATTCGGCGCTGTCGGCGATCAGCTTCGTCATGGCCCACGCGGCGAGCTCCGCGGCGATGAGCCAGTACTCGAGGATCGCCGCCGGGGTCCGGTCGACGATGAGGTACGGCCACACCGGCCGCCCCTCCACGACGTACGGCGTGATGGTCCGCCCGTCGATGCGGTAGGCGATGCGGTCGCCGTCGCGCAGCCGGACGCCCTCCGCCGTCTCCAGCAGCGCAGCCGCCTGGATCTCCAGATGTGCGCGCCAGTCGGGATTCGCCGCGAACGCCTCGCGGAAGCGCTCCGCCGCGAGCGCATGCGCCCGCGCGATCCGTCCGCGAATCCGGTTCACCTCATCGAGCTCGATTGGCTGCATACAATGAGCGGATGCGACGCCTGCTGCCGCTCGTCCTCCTCCTCGCCTCCTGCGCGACGCTCAACGTACCGCAAGAAACCGCCGCCGTGAACCGCGCCGTGGACGACTGGCACCGCGCCGCCGCCCAGGCCGACGAGTCCCGCTACTTCGCCCTCATGACCCCCGACGCCGTCTTCCTCGGCACCGACGCCACCGAGCGCTGGGATGTCGCCGCGTTCCGCGCCTTCGCCCACCCGTACTTTGCCAAAGGAACGGCCTGGACGTTCACCCCGAAATCCCGCCACGTCATGCTCGACCCGGATGGCGACACCGCCTGGTTCGACGAGTCGCTCGACAGCGCGTCGTACGGCGAGTGCCGCGGCACCGGCGTCGTGCGCCGGATGGGCGGGGAGTGGAAGATCGCCCATTACAACCTGACCATCCCTATCCCGAACGCGCTGGCGAAGGAGTTTGTGGCGCGGATCCGGGAACAGGCTAAAGCAACGCCCTGAACTCGTCGACGGTCAGCCCCGCATCGCGCACGATGCCGCCCATCGTGATGGCATTTACCGGGTTGTGCCGCGGGATGGTCACGAACGATGCGCCGTTGCTCATGACAATGTGCTTACTCTGGCGCACGACCCGGAATCCGGCCTTCGTCAGCGCGCGCACCGCATCGAGATGGTTCTCGGCACAGGCTAGACAGCGACCTCGATCTCCCGGACGATCTCCCCCTCCACCGACTCCTCCACCGCCGCAAGGTACTCGCGGATCGCATCTTCGATGTTCGCCAGTGCCTCTTGCTCGCTCGCCCCTTGCGACCAGCAGCCGGGAAGGCCCGGGCAGGAGACGGCGTAGCCCTCTTCGGATGGATGGAGCACGACGCGATACTTCATAGGTCCGATGATACGCGACGTTCGTGCCCGTCGAAGGACGCGTCGGGCCGATTAGAATCGCACGCATGTCCCAAGTCGAGTGCCAGGCGATCCTCAAGGGCATGTTGTCCGATCCGCTCGACTTTCTCTCGAAGAACATCCTCTTCGTCAACATGGGCGCCGAGGGGCCGCC
>DATEOX010000223.1:0-8145 GCA_035273585.1 Thermoanaerobaculia bacterium | reverse complement strand
CCTCTACCGGCGCGTCGGCCTGCTCCTCACCGAACTGCCGCCCGGCACGCCGCCGCTGGCGATGAACTTCCCGATCCGCAACCGCATCATCTCCGGCATCACCCTGGGCACGGTCATCGTGGAGGCGACCGGCCGCAGCGGCTCGCTGATCACCGCGCGCATGGCGGCCGAGCAGAACCGCGAGGTCTTCGCCGTCCCGGGCTCCATCTTCAGCGCCGGGACGGAGGGGACGCATCGGCTGATCCAGTACGGCGCGAAGCTCGTGCACGACGCGCAGGACGTGCTCGACGAGCTACGCCTCGACGTCGCGCTGCCGATGGCGCCGAAGGAGGAGCCGCCGCATGCGGACGTGCTCGCGGCGCTCAGTCATGAGGAGGCGCTGCACGTGGAGCGCGCCGCGGCGAAGCTCGGCCGCGCGCCGGAGTCGCTGGCGGAGGCGCTGCTGCAGCTCGAGCTGGGCGGCTGGGTGCGGTCGCTGCCGGGAGGGCGGTATGTGCGGTCGAAGTGACTACGAGTGGCCGAGCTCGAGGCCGTTGCCGTCGCTCGCGTTGCTGCGCAGCTTCACCGCGTATCCGATGAGGGCGATGGGGACGCCGACCTTGAGGGCCAGCTTGAACACCTTCGGGAAGCCGAAGCCGACGATGAGGCCCACCAGGGCGCCGCCGGCCACGATCTCCGGCGCGTGCTCGCGGGCCATGCTCTTGAAGTCGAGGGTGGTGCGGAGGCGGCGGTCGAGCTCGTCGATCCGGTCGCCGATGCCGTCCCGTGCCCGCTCGATGCTGCGCTCGATGTCCTGCTTTTCCGTGGTCTCCATCACTTGCTCCTCACGCGGGCCACGTCGGCCTTGATCGTCTCGATGTCGGACTTGATGTGCTCGATCGACTGGTTGGGGACGAACTGCACGGCGGCAAACTTCTTCTTCCCCATCATGGCCAGCACGCCGGCGAGCACGAAGAGGGCGACGGTCACGATGAGGGTCGAGACCCAGGCCGGCACGCCGAGCGCGACCAGTCCGAGGGTGATCGTGACGAAGAGGAAGCCGAGGCCGAAGATGGCCAGGAAGGCCGCGCCGGCGAACATCGCCGCGCCCCCTCCGAGCTTCGCCACCGTGTCCTTGAACTCGAGCTTGAGCAGCGCGATCTCGCTGCGGAAGAGCGTCGAGAAGTCGGCGGTCAGGTCTTTGATGATGTTGCCGAGCGAGCGGTCTGCGTCTGTTGCGTAATTGCTGGCCATACTGCTTTGCGGCAGAGCAAAACCTTCGCCAGTGCCGTGTATGCTCTCGCTGACATGCAATCACACTTCGTGGAGCTGGTGAAGGACTTTCGGTTTGAGGCCGCCCACCTCCTGCCGAACGTCCCGGAAGGCCACAAGTGCCGCCGCCTCCACGGCCACTCATTTCGCGGCGAGGTCGCCGTGCGCGGCGAGGTCGATCCGAAGACCGGCTGGCTCATCGACTTCGCCGACCTCAAGCGCATCGTCGACCCCATCGTCCACGAGCTCGACCACTACTATCTCAACGACATCCCCGGCCTGGAGAACCCGACCTCGGAAATGGTTGCTGTGTGGATCTTCCGGCGGCTGGCCGGCGCGGTGCCGGGCCTGCATCGGGTGACGATCGAGGAGACGTGCACCTCGCGCTGTCACTACTTCGGGAACTGACCTCGCCGCGCGCGGGCGACGAGCACGGTCGTTCCCGCGATGATGAAG
Source organism: Thermoanaerobaculia bacterium (assembly GCA_035273585.1). GTDB lineage: Bacteria > Acidobacteriota > Thermoanaerobaculia > Gp7-AA8 > Gp7-AA8 > JAFAVZ01. The sequence continues at coordinate 6,438 of DATEOX010000223.1, read as the reverse complement.
ATGCCGGCATAGAACGCGACGTTCGCCGCGAGTCCGGTGAGAGCCTCCTCCGGCGGTCCATGCTCGGCGTCGAGTGCATGGAGCGTCCACTCTGCCGGCCGGATCAGGACGTGCAGCGGCCCGTGCTCGTCGGCCACACCGATGATGGTGAGCGCGACGGCGACGACGAGGCTCGCCACGATGAGCACCAATACGATTCGCATTGCGGACCTTCGCGCACAGCTTACCGCAGCGGCACGAAACGCACCGGCTCCAGCCGCTCCCGAGTGAGCCGTCCGCCCGTCCGGGTCACGAGCCAGAGGTACTGCAGGTCGGCGTCGCCCGCGGGGATGATGCATCGTCCGCCCTCCGCGAGCTGCTCGAGGAGCTCCTCCGGGATCGTGGCCGGGGCGGCGGCGGCGAGGATGGCGTCGAACGGGGCTTCATCGCGGAAGATGCGGACGCCGTCGCCGGTGCGGAGGACCACGTTATCGATGCCGAGCTGGGCGAGCCGGGCCTTAACGCCGCGGGCGAGCTGCGGCTCGAGCTCGGCGCTGTAGACGATGCGCGCCAGACGCGCAAGGATTGCCGTCTGGTAGCCGGAGCCGGTGCCGATCTCCAGCACCTTTTCGTCGCCTCGCAACTGCAGGGCCTCGGTCATGTAGGCGACGATGAACGGCTGGGAGATGGTCTGACCGCACTCGAGCGGCAGCGGCGCGTCGTCGTGCGCCGAGGCGCGGAGGTGGGGCGGGACGAAAAGCGCGCGGGGGACGGAGCGGACGGCCTCCAGGACGCGCGGATCGCGGACGCCGCGCGCCTCGATCTGGCTCCGGATCATCAGCTCGTCATCGTCTTGCACGGGGCGGTTTTCGCTCCACGATCTTCAGTTTCAAAACCCGGTCCTCATTTCGGGTGAGCGACGGCAGGCTGACCAGGCAGGCCCCTTCCTCCGGGACGCCGGTGAGCGTCGCGTTCCGGCGCAGGGCCCAGCCGCCGGTGAGCGCCACCTTGGTCACGCGAGGCGGCAGCCACACCTTCACCGTCGGGTTCGGCAGAGGATCGGCGCCGCGATTCGTCATCCGGACGGAGAAGAGCTGCGGATTCGGCATCCGGTCGACGCTGAACGCGAAGCGCTCCGCGCGGGCCGAGATGCGGGCGCCGGGCGTGAGCGTCTTGGCCACCTGCGCGGCGCCGATCGCGCCGTCGGAGACCGGCTGCCCCGAGACCCAGCGGAAGGCGGTGCGCAGGAGGAGCATGAGCTGATTGTCTTCCGCGACGGTGAGCGAGTTGGGATCGAGCCCGATCCAGAGGAAGCGCGCGCCCTCGTCTTCCATGTGCATGACCACGGCGCGCGAGTTCTCCTTCCAGCGCGCGTCGACCACCATCCGCGGCGACTCCTTCAGCAGCGCGACGGGCATCGGCCGGACGTGCAGCTCGTAGCCGGGAGTGATGCGGGCCAGCACGGGCGAGACCGACTCCGACATCTTCAGCACGCTGTCCGAGTGGCCGTGGTCATAGACGAGGTGGAGCTTGCCGATGGCGGTCTCGGGCGGCGCGCCGAGGAAGGCGATGGCGCCGCCGCGGTGGACGAAGTCGTCGAGGACAGCGGCGAGCTGGGGCGAGAAGCGGGGGACATCGCAGAAGACGACGACGCCTTCGATGGGGTCGAAGGTCTCCAGCGGGACGAGCGTCGGGGAAAGCTCGGCGCGGGAGAGGAGGCGCACCCACGAGGCGGCGAGCGGCGAGCGGGAGTCGCCGGTGACGACGGTGATCTTCGGCAGTGGCTCCGGGTTGATGACGAGCGACTGCTTCTCGATGAACGACCAGATGGCCACCGACCCGATCACGATCACGACCGCCATCATCGCGCCGTAGAAGGCGAGCAGCTTCCAACTGACGCGTGATTCGTGTCGGCGGGCCATTCGTGCAGGTGGGAGCGGGCCGGTTCTTGCGGCCAGTTGTTGGTTGTTAGTTGTTGGTCGTTAGTAGAGTGTCCGGCCGGACGTCCTACTAACAACCAATGACCAACAACCAACAACTCGGCCGGCGAAACGCCGGCCCCCTCACTTCGGCTGGTACTGATCGAAGAAGACCTTGACCTGCCCTTCCTGCCGCAGCTCGGCGGCGGTCTTCGGGCGGCGCGCCTCGCGCACCTTGTACGCGAAGTACGACGCGACGGCGAGGATGAGCGTCACGACGATGGAGACGAAGATGACGGTGGCGAGGATGTTGACCCAATCGAAGCGCATGTCCGGTTTCCTTTTCTAGATGCGTCCCTTGCGAGCGAGTTTGCCCCACGACATATCGAGGCCGATGAGCTCCTCGAGCGTGGCGAAGACTTTGGTCACGTCGATGATCAGGATGTAGAAGAAGCGGTAGAACACCGCGTACGGCGCCAGCCTCAGGTCTTCCTTCTCCATCAGGATGGCGTGGATGGCCACGAGGAGGTCGAGGACGGTCAGCAGCAGCCACCACATCACGAGCAGCTTGGTCATGCCGTACAACAGCGCGATCCAGACGAAGAACAGGTTGGCGAAGATGTTCATCGCCGGCCAGATCAGCCCCTCGAAGATCATGTACCAGAGCGACATCGGCGTCGTCACCGTCCCCGACGAGCGGGTGAGCAGGTGCTTCTGCTTGCGCAGCGCCTGGAGGATGCCCCGGCTCCAGCGGTAGCGCTGCTTGATGATGTCCAGCAGCTCCTCCGGCGCCTCGGTGAAGGCGACCGCCTTCGGCTCGTAGTTGATCTTCCACCCCTCGGCCAGGATCTTCACCGTCATGTCGAAGTCCTCGGCGAAGGTGTCGCTGTCGTAGCCGCCCGTCCCCTCGATGGCCGTCCGGCGGAAGATGCCCATCGGGCCGGGGATGACGTTCACCGTGCGGAAGAAGGCCTGCGCCTTGCGCACGATGTTCAGCCCCTCGATGTACTCCAGCGCCTCGAGCTTGGTCCAGATGTTGTGGCGGTTGATGACCTTCACGTTGCCCGCCACCGCGCCGACGTTCGGGTCGTGGAAGTGGCGGATGGCGTAGCGCAGCGCTTCCGGCGTGAGGCGCGAGTCGCTGTCCATGCAGACCACGATCGGCGCGCGCGAGCGGCGGATGCCGTAGTTCAGCGTGTCCGCCTTCCCGCTGTTCTCCTTGCGGAAGACCTGCACCCGCACGCCGTAGTGGTTCCCCTCGAAGTCACGCATCTTCTCGTACGTGCCGTCGCTCGAGCCGTCATCCACGGCGATGATCTCGTAGTAGGGATATCGCAGCTCGAGCAGCGAGGCCAGCGAGGCCTGGATCACTTCCGCCTCGTTGTACGCCGGCACGATGATGGAGACGAACGGGTAGCGGTCCGATACCTCCTCGTACGCCAGCTCGCGCTGGTGCAGGTAGCTGAACCAGATGAGCAGGAAGTGCCGCAGGATCAGCAGCAGGAGGAAGGACGCGAGGGTGATGACGAGGGCCGAGACGAAGATCGGCCCGAGAGTCGCGCGATACCAGAAGAGGCAGAGGGTGAGGACCACCACGCCCACGATCAGGGCGATGGAGATCAGCAACTGGACTTTCGGATTGAGAGGCTTCTTGATCGTGCTGGCCATTAGCTGTTCCCTCCCAGAGGGATCACCGGCGAGGTGGTGAGGGACTTGTTGTCGTAGTAGTAGGGGTTCCCGCCGCCGTTCTCGTCCGTGCTGCGGTTGTAGAGCTGCTTGAGGCGGACGCCGACGTACCAGTAGCGCTGCCAGTAGTTGATGAAGTCGTTGTTGGTGTTCACCACCGAGTCGAACCGGCCGCTGCGGCCGTAGCTGTAGCTGCCGACGATGTCGAAGATGTCGGTCACCGGCACGGTCACGCGCGCGGCCCAGGCCCGGACGTCGGAGTTGCGGTCGCCCTCCCAAGCCTTGCCGTACTTGTACTCGGCCGTCCAGTAGAAGCGATTGCCGATGTTCTGGCCCACCTGCAGCACGCCGGCCAGCGAGTTGTAATCGGTCGGCGACCAGTAGCGGTTCGTCCGCTCGTCATAGCGGAGCCAGTGCCCCTCGCCCTTGATGGCCACGAACGGCTGCTTGAAGAGCCGGAAGGACAGCAGGCCGTGCGCCCCCGCCCGGTTGTTGCCGTCGGAGATGTGCCCGTAGGAGAGGTCGCCGAGAGCCGACCAGTGGCCGCCGGCATCCCAGTCGTAATGGCCGCGCAGGTCGTCGATGGTCAGCGGGTTGCGCAGGTCGGCGTTGGGCGATGCGGTCTGCCCGAGGGTGTTGAAGTTGAAGACGTCGTAGACGAGGTCGTAGTGGTTGAAGTCGACCGCGCCGCGGCTCTGCAGGTTCGGCCGCCACTCGGCGCCGACGCCGAAGAACGGCCGCGTGCCGAGGCCGCGGTCGTAGGCGTTCACCCCGACGCGGGCCCGGCCGAGGAGGCGGTCGGCGAAGCGGTAGGTTGCGCCGATCGTGCCGGCGGTGGCCGTGGCCGACTGGTCGCGGAAGTCGAAGTAGTGCCGGCCGACGGATGCGTTCCAGGCCAGCCGCTGCGACACCCACTTCTCGCCCGTCAGGTCGTAGCGGCGCAGGGTGAAGTCGCTCGAGTCGGTGGCGTAGGTGTAGCGCCCGTCGAGCGTCGAGGCCGGCCGCACGCGGCGGACGATGGAGAGCTCCTGCTGGGCCGGGAAGTAGTCGTTGTCCAGGCCGAGAGCGTAATTCTGCTCCTGCAGGGCGTGCTCGTTCCAGCCGAACCAGCGGTAGATCTGACCCAGGCTGGTGTGCGCCCGGACCGGCACGTCCTGATAGAGATGCGCCTGCGGGTTGTCCTTCAGATCGGTGAGGGAGCTGAACATGTGCACCGCGTCGACGTAGTCGCGGTCGTAGGAGAGGATCTGCGCGTACTCGAGGCGCAGGTCGGCCCGGTCGGGGTTCTGCTCGATGAGCTTCTCGTACTGCCGCGCGGCCGCGGAGTAGCGGCGGTCCCAGCTCAGGACCCGCGCGTAGTTCGTCCGCGCCTGCGCGTCGTTCGGGCGGACGGTGAGGTAGTCCTCGTACAGGCGGATGGCGTCGTCGTAGTCGGAGAGGCCGGTATAGGCCTTGGCCAGGGCCAGGGTCTCATCGGCATTCGTCGGGTTGCGCGCGTCGAGCACCTTCTTCCGCTCGTTCGCCTTGGCCAGCTCCGCCTCGCGCGCGGCGCGTACTTGCCGGTCGATGTCGTCCAGGCCGGGGATGTCCTGCGGCGCGTGCTCGCGCACGAACTTCACCGTCTTGAACGCCTCGGAGTACGAGCCGGACTCCATCTGCAGGCGGGCCTGATCGACGCGCAGCGCGAGGTTGTACGGCTCCAGGTCGATCAGCTTGGAGATGCGCTCCAGGCGCAGCTCCGGCGCGACGGTCATCTGGTCGAGCAGCGCCTTCGCCTGCGGCGCATTCGGATGCGTACTCGTGAAACTGCGCAAAGTACGCAGCGCCTGCTCCCGGTTGTTGCTCCAGGCGTACGCGTTGGCCAGTGCGATGGCGGCGTCCTCGTTCGGCGTCCGCTCGTAGACGCGGGCCAGCGTCTTCACCGACGGATCGGCGGCGCCCATCCACGAGAGTACGCGTCCGTATTCGAGCTCCAGCTCCGGCGTCGACTCCTCGGCCAGGAGGCGGGAGTAGATGCGCTCCGCGTCGCCGTGCCGACTGGTCCAGGAGAGCGAGCGGGCCTGCCGCAGACGGACGTCGCGGGTCTGCATCGACTCCGGCAGCTTCGCGTACAAGTCCGCGGCATCGGCGTAGCGGCCGCCTTCAAAGTACGCGTCGGCGAGCGCCAGGCGCTCCTGATCGGTCGCGTCCGAAGCCTTGCCCCGCACTTCGGCGGCGGCGATTTTCTTCTCCCCCGCCGCGCGCAGCCCGCGCTGCGCCTCGGTGCGGACGGCCATCGCGTCGGCGTCGTTCGCGTTCTCCGCGAGCACCGCCTGGGCCAGTTTCGAGGCCTCGTAATAGCGTCCGACCTGGTTGTACAGCCGCGCGAGCTCGAGCTTCTGATCGCGCGTCGCGGCACCGCTGTTCACTGCACTCTCGAGGGGATTGATCCTGCCGTAGGTGTCGTTCTGCGCGAAGGCGCGGGGCGCGCCGGCAAGTGCGAGAACGAGCGTGATGAAGAGGAGGTAACGGTTCCTCATGGCCACCTTCCGTGAGTACTGCGCGTTGTCAAGGAGATATCGGGAAACTGCCTCTCCGGCGGGCCGAAGTGCAATGGTGATTCCAGCTCAGCGGGGAGGAGCGGTGGATGTGGTTGTCGTGGCGGTGGTCCCGGTCGCCGCCGGAGTCGTACTCGTCGATGAAATCTGCGTGGCCGGCGGCGCCGGCGGACAGCCGACGTAATCGGAGCTGAGCACGACGGCCAGATGATTGCCGACCCGCCGCTCGACGCCGTCGCTCGGCCGGTTGACCAGCTTGTCGCCAACCCACATGGCCGTCGAGCCGCCGCCATCGAGGTTGATGGCGTCCCGCGCCC
>DATEOX010000222.1:0-2859 GCA_035273585.1 Thermoanaerobaculia bacterium | reverse complement strand
ATCGTGTAGATCATGTCCGGCCCGGCCGGCGTGTCGCGCGCGGTCAGCCCGAACAGGCCGGTGTAGAAGTGCTTCGCCCCTTCCGGATCGGTCGTGGCCAGCTCGATCCAGGAAAACGTGCCGGGCTGGTACTTCGTGATTTTAGTCATCCGGGCCTCCTTCATCGAACAGGATCCACTCCACCACCGACAGTGGCAGCGTGCCGTTCGCGATCAGGTCATCGTGGAACTGCCCCAGCCGGAACGCCGCCCCCTTGCGGTCGCGGTACTTGCCCAGCAGGCGCATGATCTGCCACTTGCCGGTGATGTAGCTGATCTTCTGCGTCGGGTCGGTGGCCGCGCCGGCCGCCTCCCCTTCCGCCGCCTCGCGATCGAGGCCGCCCGCCTCCATGAAGTACTTCACCGCCTCTTCGAACGACCAGCGGCCGGTGTGCAGGTTCACGTCCACGCCGATGCGCGCCGCGCGGTAGCGCGACAGGCGCAGGATCTGCCCGCTCGCCGCCGACTCGGGCGGATACAAGCCGGTCCGCATCAGCATCTCCTCGGTGTACAGCGCCCACCCCTCGGCGAAGACGGAGTCGCCGTGCTCGCGGCGGATCTCGCTCGGGACGCGGTTGGAGATGGAGAGCTGGAGGAAGTGGCCGGGGATGCCCTCGTGCCCGAGGATGGGGCGCGGGTCTTCGATGGCAGCGCGGATGTAGAAGTTGCGGCTGGCCGGGTCGTAGGTGGGGATGAAGTAGAAGCCGCTCGCGTCCTTGTCGTAGACGCCGGGAGGGTTCATGAAGCCGCCCGGGCTGGTCGGCTTGAAGGCCTCGGGGAGCTGGCGGATGAGGAACGGCCCGATGTAGTCCGGGATGGTGATCAGCTTCTTCTCTTTGAGGAAGCGGATCATCTCCTCCTGCCGGCTCTGGTAGGCGCGGAGGAACGACTCCTGGTCGGGCGGGATGCTCGCCGCGCGCTTCGGGTCGGGATCGGCCAGCGACGGATCGGGGAGCAGCGACTCGAGGGCGCGGTAGCGGGCCAGCTCCGCCTCGCCGAGCATGGCGAGTTGCTTCGCGTCGATGGGCAACAGCAGCGCGTGACGGAGAAACCAGTTGTACTGCTCCTCCCCCATCGGCTTCCAGGCCTGCATCTTCGGCAGTCCGCTCTCCAGCCACGCGGCGAAGTCGGCGAACGCCTTCGCCGCGTGGGTGCGGGCGGCGGAGAGGCGCTGCTTCTCCGCCGGCGGGAGGTCGGCCGCGAGCGTGTCGGCGCTGGCGAAGAGGGAGTCGATGCCCCGCGCGGAGTCGATGGCCAGTTGCGCGTAGAGCCGCACCGGCTGTTTCAGATTGATCCGCGCCTGGTCGAGCATGGCCGGCATCGCCTCCATGCGCGCGGCCGCGGCGAGGGCGCGCGTCCGCGGCGGCGCGTACTCTTTCTTGAGCAGGGAGAAGATGGCGTTCCCCGCCTCGTTGACGTACGTCAGCGGGCTCGTCTCCTCCGCGCGCAGGACGCGGTCGGCGAACTCGTTCCGCTCGATCTGCGCCCGGAAGAGGACGAAGTCGATGCGGTCGTCCTTCGCCCACTGCCGCGCATCCGTGGCCTGGATGCGTGCCAGCAGCCGCCGCACGTAGGCCCGCCGCTCCTCGATGGCCGCCGCCGAGTAGTCGGTCAGCTCGTCGTCGTATGCATGCATCCCCTGATCGGACGCGAACACCGGATAGTGCTGCTGCCGCCATGTGTAGAACTCGTGCGCCGTGCTGCGCAACGTGGCGGGCGTGAGCGGCTGGCCGGCGGCGGACATCGAGGCGGCGAGAAGGAACGACGCAATGACGATCTTCACGCCGCGGAAGTGTACTCACTTCCCCGCCGCAAACGCGATCCACTCCGACAGGAGGTCGATGTCGGCCGACGAGCAGCGGCCGTGGCGTCCGCTCCGGTCGGAGTAGCGCGCGCGGAGGCGGTACTCGCCGGGCGGCAGGCGGAAAGCGAGATGCTTCGGATGCAGCTCGCCGCCGAAGTCGAGCTGGAAGTCGCGCAGGTCGATCCTCCAGGTCAGGCTCTCACCGGGCGCGAGGCAGACGTAACGTGCCGGCGTGACGATGACCGTCTCGGGCGTCTCCGGCGGATAGCCGACGCGCTCACCCTCGGCGGTCCGGATCTCCAGCGTCAGCCACCGCCCGGCGCTGTAGTGCGTGTGGCTGACCGCCGCCGGCGCGGTGCCCTCGTTCATCACCACGACGGTGGCCACGGAGCCCTGGACGGCCGCCGCGAGGCGCAGCGCCCGCGGGCCGGCCGACGCGCATCCGGCGGATTGCAGCAAGGCAATCCCGAATGCGACGGCGGCCGGCCAGCGAGGTCTCATCGCGTCGGCGGAGGCGGTCCGAAGAAGATCGGCGGCAGCGGCTGCGGCGGGTGCTTCGGGTTGTAGCTCTGGTCGACGCTGTTCCCGAAGCACGCCACCTCGGCGGCGATGCCCTCTTCCGTGGTCCCCTGCGGCGGATAACGGTTCAATGCGCAGTCGGCGATGTGCGCCATCTCGTGCAGCAGGATATGCGCGGTGGTGCCGCCGAACCAGCCGCCGCTGGCGCGTCCGCAGTACTTCTTGTTCATGGTGAAGCCGGTCGTGGTGGCGGTACAGTCGGTCAGCCCGTCTCCGGTGCTGACGAGGGTCACGACCGGATTCGGATCGTCGATCATCTGGGAGATGTCCACGCCCCACTGGTCATAGAAGAACTGGATACACTTGCAGTTCTTCTTCAGCTTCTGCAGCTTCTTCATGGCCCGGTCGAAGCCCTTGCACTTCTGGCCCGGGCCGAGGGAGACGAGCCCGAGCGGGTCGGTCTCTAGGATCGGATTCGAGGAGCCGTAGCGGTAGAGC
>DATEOX010000221.1:0-5465 GCA_035273585.1 Thermoanaerobaculia bacterium | reverse complement strand
CTCCGCCTCTTCGTCCCCGCTCCGCCCGAGCAACCGACGACCGGTCACACGACGGCCGAGAACATCTTCGCCACGGCGGCGATGAAGAAAGCGCAAGCGGCAAGACTCGCCGCGTACGAAGAGGCTCACCGCGCGTGGGAGGCGGACGCGATCGTTCGTACCCGCGCATTCGCCGAAGTCATCGCGCCATTCCTCGCACGCGAGCCGGACGCACCAAGTACCGACATCCGCTCGGCGGTCGTGCGCGCCGACATCTTCCTCTCCGAACCGCCGCGATTTCAGCGGGGCGCGAAAAACATCGCGATCTTCATCAGCGATGGCGTGGACACTCTCGCAAACGGCACACCGCCGCGGATGAACGCCTCAGCCGAAGTCCTCGTTGTGAACGGCACCGGAAGCATCGGGTACCTCGCGCCCTACCGCCCTGTGCGGTTCGAATCGGTCGAGGCGGCGATGCAATACGCGGCCCGCGGAGGCCGGCCATGACGGGCGCCGAAGAACGCGAAGATCTGAGTCGCAATTGGCTCATCAACCAAGCGGTCGAGATCAACACCGCTGTCGAGAAATATCTGCGGCTCGTCCGCGTGGCGACCGCTCGCGCGGCGACCGCGGCTGCAGAGGTCGAAGCCGACGCCGAGATCACCCGGGCACCGCTCATGGGGCGCATCGAGTATTACCTCTTTCTCGTCGGATTGGTCGCGATCTACGTCATCGATCTCCTCCTCTTCGGCGTGGCGGCGGAGTACCTTGCCGCGGCGGTCGGTGGCGCCCGCGGCAGTGCCGCGCACCTCGCGAGATACGTCGTGCTGGCGGTCTTTCTCGCGATCGAGTTGGCGCTTGGCATCCGGATCGAGCGCGCCCGGCGCGAGTCGCGCCACTTCTTCGGCAGTGCGCTAGCCCGGAAGTGCTGGACGGCGCTCGGCCTCGTTGTCGCGCTCATGATGCCGCTCGCCGCGGCGGGCATGGCGCGAGCGGCCAGGGAGGCCGGCGACTCGTTGTCCTTCTACCTCATCGCCTTCCTCGGCATTCTGAGCTTCACCTGCCACGTGCTGGTGCTCTTCGGCGGTCGGTTCACGATGGAAGCGAAGGCGCACGTCGTGTACGCCGTGAGCCGGCTGGTAGGCGAGAAGCGCGCGGAGCTTGCCGACGGTCGGGCAAAGCAGGCGCGGACGCTCGCGAACGCAATGTTCATGAGCTACGCGCACGCGCTCCGGGAACACAACGCGCGGTACAAAGCGGTGCCGTCCGGCCCCTTCGACGCCGAAGTCGTCGACTACCTCCGGCGGGAGTTCCCGCACGTCACCCTGCGGACCGCGGGCTGCTTCCCGGACGCACCCGATGGGGAGGCCGCGTGATGGCCGATCTCGTTTCGCTGGCCGTTACCATCGCTATCTTGCTTTTCGCGGCGAGCCTCGCTTTTGGCGAGGCTGACGCCGGGAAGATCCTGCGGCGCGCCGCTGCCTACACCTCGCGATCGGCATCGTGCCGGCGATCCTCTTCTGCAGCCTCGCGACCCTGCTCCGGCAGGGGCGCGCATCGCTCGCGAAGGTGGAACTCGTCCTTGCGGCGGTCGGCGCACTCGCGATCCTCGCTGTCCTCTGCCTCGCCGCCTACGGCTTCCTCGATTTCCGCGCTCACGCCAAGAGCCACCAGCCGCAAGCCCATGGCGAAGGCGCCCGCCACGTGAAACGCCGTTATCTCGAGCGGCACCACGGCGCAGACGATGAGGACGAGCCGTGAAGGATTGGCTCCTTGGCGACTGGTGCTTCGGCAATGTCCGGACCTCCTACGCCCGCGCGCGGCGAAATGAGGCCCGGGCGGCAGGTGAGGCTGCCATCGCTGCAGCGAATGAAGTAATGCGGACGACCGGCGCGTTGGATGGTCCGGAGAGCTTCGTCCTCGGCACATTCGCGGACGGCACTCCGGTGCGCGTCGCGCCGCGGGAGATCGGTCGGCACGCCATGGTCTGGGCTCCTCGGGCGCCGGCAAGAGCTACGCCCTGCACCTCGTGACCGACGGCTGGACGCAAACCGGCAGGCACTGCGAGATCCTCGACCCCAAGGGCGAGACCGTGCTCCTCAAGGCCCTCGCAGCAGCGGCCGCGTACCGCGCGCTGCCGGAGGCGGCACGCGAGGAGTACGCCTCGCGCTTCCGTGTCTTCGATGTGACCGACGACCGCGTGACGCCGACCGACCTCTGGACCGTAACCGTTCCTGAGCTGCTTCTTCTTGAGGAAGTAGGCGTCCTCGTGAAGCAGCCCGCAGTCGCGGACTACCTCTTGGAGGCATCGCGCACGCTCCGGTGGAAAGCGCTCTCGATCCTCTGCGTGGCCCAAGACTCGGCGAACGCCATCCCCAAAGAGACCGTTACCGCCCTCGTTTTGAACTCGAAGTGGCTCCTCGTCTTCGAGTGCGGAAAGGAAGAGGCCATGTGGCTCCTGCCGCATATGGCCGACGGCGGGAAAAGCGAAGCCGAGGAGCGCCGGGCCTTCATCGCGGAGATGGCGAAGCTCCCCATCCAGCACGCGGTCTTCGTGCGGAAGGGATTGCCAGGCCTGCGCCTCCGGCTTCGGGATGTGCCTGACCCCACACGCGCGTCGGGCCGCGCAGAGCTCATGGAGACGTTTACGCGGCAAATCGCCGCACGCTCCATGGTGCGCATCCGGGACGCCGAAGAGAAGATCGTGAGATTCGAGGCGGCGCTCCTCGAGGCCAAAGAGACTCCCATAACGAAACAGCAGGAGCGGGCCGCGGCATCGGTAGAGCCGACCTCCCTCGACGACTTCTTCGCCTTCCTCGACCGCGAGCGCCGAAAGCGCGGAGGGTCGTAGATGGGCGCGCGCCGCGGCTGGTGCTGCTCTACGGCCTGGCGGCGCCGGTCTACCTTCTCCGCGGCATCTTCGTGATCCTCCGATTTATCCGCCTTTGGCGCATCTCACGACTCGGCTATGTGGACTGCCCGCATTGCAGCGAGGAGAACGCGGTCGATGTCCTCACGACCTGCCCACGCTGCAAGTACGACCGAGTACGGCAACCGCCTCCGCTGCACCGGCTGCGACATGCGCGGCACCGCCTTCGACTGCGACCACTGCGGGTGACCATCCATTGCCTCTGAAGCCGAAACTCCTGCCGCGGGATCGCGACGTGCTCCATGCCGTCGGGCGGTTCCGGATGCTCACGCGGCCGCAGGTGAAGCGGGGTTCTTCGCGGAGGTCTCCGAGCCGGTCGTGACGCGGTTCGTAGAACGCGCGAGCGCGGCGGGTTGGCTCGGCGTCGAGCGACTCGCCGGAAACGGCATGCAGGTCTTTGGCTCACGAAGAAGGGCGCAGAAATGCTCGTCCGAGACGGTGTCCCCTCGGCCGACCTCTTCCCGGCGAGCGGCCCGGCCGCGGCTAAGGACTTCGACCACACGGTGGCGATCGGCGACGCGGCCGCGTGGCTTGCGACGCGAGCTCCGGCGCCGGACGAACTCCTGCCAGCTTGGGCGCTAGGAGCCTGCGCGGCAAAAGAGCGGTAGTGGGCCGTAAAATAGTGCATGCCGACGAACTACCGGGCCTACCAACCGGAGCAGAGTTACCTGCTGCCGCCGTCGCCGAGCGATTGGCTGCCGGAAAAGCACTTGGCGTTCTTCATTTCGGAAGTGGTGGACGAGCTGGATCTGAGCGCGTTCTACGAGCCGCATGAGGAGAGCGACGAGCGCGGGAACCAGCCATTTCATCCGGCGATGATGGTGAAGATCCTGATCTACGCGTACACGACGGGAACGTTCTCGTCGCGGAGGATCGCACAGAAGATCGAGGAAGACGTGGCCTTTCGCGTGCTGGGGGCGGGGAACTTCCCGAAGCATCGAACGATCTGCGATTTTCGGCACGAGCATCTGCAGAAGTTCATCGAGCTGTTCAAGCAAGTGGTGAAGATCGCCAGGGACAGCGGATTGATCAAGCTCGGACGGGTGGCGATCGATGGAACGAAGGTCAAGGCGAACGCGAGCAAGCATAAAGCGATGAGCTATGACCGGATGAAGCAGGACGAGAAGCGGTTGGAGAATGAGATCACTGAACTGATCAAGCAGGCCGAGCGAACGGATCGAAAGGAAGATCAGGAGTACGGCAGCGACCAGCGCGGAGACGAGTTGCCGGAAGAGTTGCAACGCCGGGAAAGTCGCCTGAAGAAGATTCGTGAAGCGAAGAAGCGGCTCGAGGAGCGACAGGCCGAAGAGGATCGCGAGAAGGGCCGGTATGAAGGAGATGAAGGACGGCCGAACGGCAAGAAAGGGCAGCCCTTCAAGAAGGAGTTCGGTCAGCCGCGGGAGAAGGCGCAGGACAACTTCACCGACCCGGAAAGCGGGATCATGAAGATGGGCAACGGCTTCGAGCAGAGTTACAACGCGCAGGCGTGTGTGGACGAAGCAAACCAGATCATCGTCGCGGTGGAAGTGAGCAACTGCGCCGCCGACAGCACGCAATTGATTCCGATGGTGGAAGCGATCGAGTCGAACGTCGACGAACTTCCCGTTCAGGTGCTGGCCGATTCAGGCTATCGATCGGAAGCGAACTTCAAGCAACTCGAGAGCAAGAACGTCGACGGAGTGATCGCACTCGGTCGCGAAGGGAAAGCAGACACGGCGCCCATCTCAGAGTCGAATCCGGCCACGCAACGAATGAAGGAAAAGTTGAAGACGGAGCGCGGGGCCGCGGCCTACCGGCGGAGAAAGGTCATCGTCGAGCCGGTCTTCGGCTGGATCAAATCCGTGCTGGGCTTTCGACAATTCAGTTTCCGCGGACTGAAGAAAACGAATGCTGAATGGCATCTTGTGTGTCTGGCCATGAACCTTCGCCGTCTGAGTGGCGAAGCGCAGCCCTTAGCACCTAAACACCGACGAACTTCGCATCCCTCGTTCTATGGCAATGATGTGCGCTCGGACACAATCGACCGACGCGACTCACCGACCAGCCTTTCGTCACTTCCGAGCATCAGCCCAACGCCGAATCCGATGAACTGCCTCTGTCTTCGTTTCTGCCGCGCAGGCTCCTCGAGCGCCTCTTCGCGGGCAAGCTCGCCGCCATTCCCGATCTCCTCGCGATCTGGAAGGCTGCTACGGCGGCGCTCGCTGTGGAGGTGGACCTCGGTACGGAACCGCTCCAGAGCGTGTTCCTTCCGAAGCTTCGCGAACTCGATGGGGTGCTCGGTCGCTGGTTCCCCAATACTCGCATTACGGTGCTCGTCCTCGTATCCGGCGCGCGATGCAAGTCGTCCATCGTGGCCGGCCTCGGCCAACTCGCCGCGACGGTCACGGTTGAGGTCATGGCCAACGCCTTTAGCCGTTAACTCGGGCGTAAAGACGAGTTAACGGCCACTCTGCGGCTAACTCTCTTCCGACGTGCAGCTTACGGAGAGAAGCACCTTTGCAAGGGCGGCAGGATTAGGAGTCAGAACACCTCAAAATCTCTCTTCCCATCTTGGGAA
>DATEOX010000220.1:0-6299 GCA_035273585.1 Thermoanaerobaculia bacterium | reverse complement strand
CCAGGACGTCGTCATTCGCGGTGTTCAGCCCGATGCCCCAGCCGCTGCTCGGCGGGGTGACCGCCTCCGGAGCGCCGAGGGAGCCGCCCGAGCAGCCCTGGCGCGTCACGGAGGTGACGAGGCCCGGCGGCGTGGTCGGATCGACGGTGGTCGTCAGCACCTGCTCGACGCCGAGGAACGTGCCCATGGGAGTGGTGACGCTGCAGCCGGTTCCCGGGTCGTTGTCCGTGTCGAGGAGGACCTTGAAATCCGTCGTGGCCGCACCGGCGTAGAGAGGAACGATGGAAAACGCCAGTGCTGCTACCGACTGTAGAACGGCGGAGCGAAACCGAGACATGCAGACTCCTTGTGTGCGCGCGGACGAATGCTCCGCACGACAGACTGCTCGTAACGATGTTGATGTGCGGACCTGAGATTCGCACCGGATCATAGCAGCTAACCGCAAGCGGGCAAAGGTTATTTTCCCTCTTCAACCGACAGCAATGGAAACCCCCGGACCGGGCGGTCGGCGTAGGATGACGCCCATGGACGCCTGCGAACATCTCCGCACCATCACCCCGGCCGACTACGACCGCCTCCCCAACACCCCCGAAGGATGCGAGGAATGCCTGGCCATGGGCGACCAATGGGTGCACCTCCGGGAGTGCCTCGCCTGCGGCCACATCGGCTGCTGCGACTCGTCGAAGAACAAGCACGCCACGAAGCACTACCACCGGAGCAAACACCCCGTGATCCGCTCCTTCGAGCCCGGCGAGCGGTGGCTGTGGTGCTACGTGGACGAGGCGGGAGCGGAGGTGTGAGGGGCGCTACGCTCCCGCTTCGGCGAGATGCCGCCGCACCACGGCGATGTGATGCCGCTGGTGGTAGAGGGTGAAGAACAGCATCTCGCGCACGGTGAGCTTCCCCAGCAGCGGATGAGGCAACTGCAGCGCATCGAGCTTGCTCTCCGGCCACCGCGCGATGGCCGCCCGGAGGTCGCGGTTGACGCGCGTGAAGTTGGTCATGATCGAGGCGCGCCACCGCGCCAGGTCGGGCTCGCTCTGCGCCGACGGCGCAAAGCGGCCTGCTTTGCCGCCCTCCGCCAGGAGCTGCTGATACCGGGCGCGCAACGCGTCGTACGTAACGGACGCGCGGCGCGGCTTCCCAAACAGCAACCGCAACATGAGGCGATTCATGGTGAGCGCCTTGGTGACCGGCCGGATGGACTTGACGAGGTGCCGCACGGTCTCCGCCGGCGACCACGACTCGCCGATGGGCGCGAAGAACGCATCCAAATCGAAGGCGTTCCAGTACGCGAGGCTCTCCCCCTCCTGACGTTCGAACGCCCGGAGGAGCTCCTCGCGCGTCTGCGGTGACTGTTCGTCCATCGCAGCGACGGTAACACGCGCTTCCGCTTGCGCGATGAGGAGACACGCCTCGTGCCACACACCGGGTATTCCGCCGAGAACATAAAGTTCGTCGCCGCCGTGGTAGAAGCCGACTTCCTGAACGGTGGCAGTTCGCCCCGCGTACTCCATCTGCTCATCACGCAGCGGGTTGTGAAACTTCCATGCATGCCGAAAGGCCCGCAGGCGGTCAGCGTCCCGAATGCATACGACCGTGCCTATCGGAAAGTCAGGTTCGTAAGGTCCACGACGGCTGCCCATCGAATGCGCCTATATCCTGATCGCTGGAGTCTTGATTCCGCAAGTCAGAATATCTGGATGTCTTCACTGAGCCTTCCACCCAGTTCGACATGACGCCGCGCCTATCCAGAGAGTAGCCGTTCGAATACTTGGCTCTACGATGAGCGTCGCCATGGATAGTCACGAGTTCGAATGCGGTGATCGCTCACCTTACAGCGACAAGTATTAATGCGATGGCTATTGCCGCCGGCGTGATAGCTAGGGCGGCGATTGATATCGCGACCATCGACGGCATCACACGGAATGAATAATAAGCCGATGGGAAGTAAGCTAGTGCTTTCAACTGGCGATCCAGATGCTGCATCACTTGAATCATGCGGACGGCGAGCAGAATATAAGCGATGACCATTACGCCGATGCCAGCTACCGCCGCCCACCTGCCCGCGTTGTTGGTCTTGATGAATGAGCGTGCCGATTCGGATGTCAGGATCCATCCGATCATCAAAAGCGCTAGACCAGCTCCCCGAACGCCGTTGTCGATGAATCGAAGTTGATATTCAACGAGCTCTTTATGAAGATGCTCGAATGCTTTTTGTGGATCTACGACTTTAGCAAAATCACCATCAGGTACACTTGCAGTATCCGATCCTACGGAGCTTGCGATGATGTCGTTTTCATCCGGCTGTGGCTTCACGTGCGTCGCTCGCTGCAATAATACGTGAGAAGGCGTCAACTGTATCGTACAGGTTTGGAGAGCGCTGACGGCCGATAGTCGACCTCGGCTGGTTTTCGGCACCGAGCCTGCTCCGCCTGACGTTCTGCATGTCCGCGACACGATCGCGGTCGTCCATCTGCGCTGCGTGCAAGTATGCGAAGGTTCATAGAAAGCGGGCCCGCAACGACAGTTGTGGTTCGTCGGCCCAACGTCCTTGGTGCAAGCTGCACGGCCCGTCCCGCGTGCCGAAGCCAGAGCGGCGCGGCGGTTGCCGCCGAGGAGTTGCAAAGCAACCACTGGCGAATTGCAACCGCCGTGACGCCGTCACGCTCGCGAAAATGTAGACAGCTCGGCTGCCGCGCCGAAGCCGTGCCGTGCCAGCTTCACACCAAAGTTAGGCGCCGGCCTCGGGCGAAGCGTCGTCGCTAGGATATAGCTCAAGGTAGTCGGCGATCGCGGTGTCTACGGCCGCCTCGATCTTCTGTTCCCCGAAATGGTCTACCTGAATCTGAAGGGCGTGAAGCAAAAGCAAGTGCGCAAGACGAAAGACTTCGTCGGAGAGTTGCGAGTGGTCGCGCTTGATCGCAAGTTCGCCGTCCACGGTTTGTAGCACGGCCGTGGCTGATCGTAACGTGCTGTGCGCCTGTTGAAGCGGCACGTAATACGCGTGCACGAGCAGTTTGGACAAATGCTCTTGGCGCTTGGCCATCTCCGCAAAGTCAATCTCGGACCACCGCGAGCGTACTCGGCCGCGTTTTTCGCCTCTCGCAGGACCTTCAAACCGCGCCTTTACTGTTTGGTACTCTTGCTCAAGCGCTTCGAAAGAAGCTGAAAGAAGCTGAAAGCTCGTCCGGTATTCCCACTGTCTCTCTCAACTGCTGTGCAGCGCGACGGCGTTCGACTACTTCGAAATCGGCAAATGCTTGCGCATCGTCCGGATTGGCGTGCAGATGCGCAGCCGTCACGATGCGTTCATACATGCTACGGACGATTCCCTGAGCCGGAAACGCGAGATCGTTCGCGCAGAGAACCACCATTGCCTCGAAGTCGTCGACGGTTCTGAAACCGAGGTAGAAGATGGCAGGGTCAAGCGGTCCCGATGCCTCGATCGTACGATCAAACGCGGCGTTGATCGCAGCGTTGAGGCGCGGGAATTTCTCGAAGAACGTCCGATGCCTCGTAGCAAAGGCTGTCTGCTTTTGAATGAAGCCAACACCCGTTCCCATGCAAGCAATCATAGGCACTTCACCGCCGGACTGCGAGCCGTTCTCCTGTGCGCCTACCTACTGGTTATGCATCATGTACTTCTTGCGAGAAGGTAATCGCCGCCTCAGCAGATGATCTACTCGATGCTGGAGCGGACCGCTTCCGTATCGGGGGCGAACGCACTGGGAGGACTCTGATTGTTACTCGTCGCGTATCCACTCAGCCACGGAACGGCCGTGTGTTTTCGGGAAGAGCCTTGGTTCAGGCTCGGTGGTACGCCATCGCGCTGCAGCTGGCGCGCCTCCTCGGCGCGCAGCTGAGCGCGGAGCCTGCAACGACAGGATCAGTAACGATCGACATATCGCGTGCAACGCCGGGAAAGTTGCGCAAGGCTGGGGAAAGTTGATCACCGCCGAGTAAACATTGCTCCACGCGTCGGGACGATGGCACAACGGCACATCGTCAAGCAGCGATGGCACGTCGCCGAGGATGCATGGCACAACGGCGTTGACCACGCGAAGGCGTCCTCCGGCGCGGTCGCTCTACGGCGTCTGCACCCACCGCAGCGAGACGACCGTGCGTTTCAGCTCGCGCGGCTCCTCCGGGGTCGGCGCGAAGCCGAGGATGAAGACCTTGTGCTGCCAGCCGGTGGCGTAGGCGAAGCGGTAGAGCGTCTCGCCGGACGTCTTCCTCACCTCATACCAGAAGCGGATCGAATCCTCCGTCGGGACGTTGATGCGGACGGCGTGGAAGTTGGACATTGCCTCGTCGGGAGTCAAGCCCTTGCGCGTATCGATCTCGAGCGACGACATGTACTTGTCGTCCATCATGGCGGCTAAGGGGCTGTAGCTCTCCATCACCACGAAGCTCCGACCGCCCGGCTTCGGGTCGCGCAGGTACCAGCCGACCGTGCCGTGGGCGCCGTCGGGCCAGCGCGGGTCGGCCTCGCCGTCGAACGCGCGCATCTCGAACCACTCCCAATCCGCCGACGGCGCCTCGATCGTGAACCAGCCGTCGGGCGAGTGGAACGTCTTCCCCTGCAGGTATTGCGCGGGGAGCGGCGCCATGCCGCTCGGCGTGGCGGCGAGCACGAAACAGACGGACAACAGCAGATTCATGATGGTCGGCAATATGACGCTCGGGTCCGCTACGCGAGGTGAGCGGCATCACCGGGCGGCGCCATCGGTGACATAATCCGCAGCCGTTCCGATCATGCCCGAACGTCATCCGCTGCACGCGATCACAGGCGGTGGCGCAGCGCCCGATCCGACGGGCGCCGCCGAGGCTGTGCGTCTGCGCGCGGAGATCGCCGCGCGGCACCGGCAGGAAGTCGCGGTCGCGGAGCTCGGGCAGGCGGCGCTGACCGGCGTCGATCCCTACATCCTGCTCGGCCAGGCCTGCGCGCTCGTCGAGCTGACCCTGGAAGTCGGCCACTGCCGCGCGCTGGAGATGACGCCCGGCGGACGGATGCTCGTCCGGGCGGCGATGGGGACGAACGAGACCTTCCTCCACTGTGAGCACGACGACGAGGAGAACGACTCCATCGGCATGGTCACCTTCCTCACCGACGCGCCGGTGACCTTCGACGATCTCGATGACGAGACGCGCTTCAAGTCGTCGCACCTCCGCGCCTATCACGGCGTCCGGAGCGGCGCCGGCATCGTCATCCGCACCCAGCACGGACCGTTCGGCGTCCTGCTCGTCTACTCCACCGTGCCGCGGCATTTCGAGCAGTACGAGCTCGCGTTCCTGCAGTCGACGGCGAACATCGTCGGCGCGGCGCTGGCGCGGGACCGGGCGGAGCATGCCCTGCGCCGTTCCGAATCGCGGCTCAAGCAGCTCATCGCCTCCACCCTGGACGCCGTCATCACCGTCGACCGCGCGGGCAACGTCATCGAGTGGAACCCGCAGGCGGAGGCGACGTTCGGATTGGCGGCCCGCTCGGTGATCGGGCAGCCGCTGCCGCGCTCCATCATCCCGGCGCGCCTCCATCGCATCTACGAAAAACTGCTCGCCCGCGGCGGCCGCAGCGGACTCCTCCCCCGGCGGATGGAGACCGTGGCCTGCCGCGCGGACGGCGAGGAGTTCCCGGTCGAGGTCAGCGTCGATCCGGTCGGCACCGGCGACGACCGCACCTTCACCGCCTTCCTGCGAGACATCTCCGAGCGCAAGCGCGCGCAGCACGAGCTGGAGCGGCGCGAGCGCCGCTTCCGCACCATCGTGGAGAAGAGCTGGAGCGGCCTGGCCCTGCTCGACGCCGACCTCCGCTTCCACTTCGTCGGTCCCTCCACGCGGAACATCCTCGGCTACGACGAGCAGGACCTCGTCGGCGCGTACCTCATCGACTACATCCATCCGCGCGAGCGGGCCGCGGCGCGGCAGGTCTTCGCCCGCCTCCTCGGCAGCGCGACGGAAGAGCATGGGGAACTGCGCTTCCGCAACCGCAACGGGTCATGGGTCTGGCTGGAGGGCTACGCGCAGAACCTCCTCGGCGATTCGGGCGTCGCGGCCATCGTCCTCAACTACCGCGACATCACGCAGCGGAAGGCGGCGGAGAAGCAGCTCGAGTATCAGGCCTACTACGACGCGCTGACCGGGCTGCCGAACCGGCTGCTCTTCCGCGACCGCGTTGTGAACGGCCTGGCCGTGTCGCGGCGCAACCGCACCGGGCTGGCCATCATGTATCTCGATCTCGATCACTTCAAGCTGGTGAACGACGGCCTGGGGCACTCGTTCGGCGACCTGCTGCTGGC